>JAGRHW010000276.1 GCA_020444765.1 Gammaproteobacteria bacterium
CCCGTCGGCGAAGGCGCTCTGCAACGCCGCCTGGAAGTGATCCGCCAGAAGTTGCTTGCGGCCGGGCTGTTCGATGAACAATACAAGCTGGAGCTGCCGACTCATCCGACCTCGATCGGTGTCATTACTTCAGCGACCGGCGCCGCGATCCGTGATGTTCTGCATGTGCTCGAAAGGCGCTACCCGCCCGCCAATGTCATCGTCTACCCCACCGCGGTGCAGGGCGAACAGGCTGCGCAACAAATCGCCGACGCCATCCGCACCGCCGACGCCAGGGACGAATGCGATGTGCTGCTGCTGGTTCGTGGCGGCGGCTCGCTCGAGGATCTGTGGTCGTTCAACGAGGAAGTCGTCGCCTGGGCCATTCACGAGTGTTCGCTGCCGATCGTCTGCGGCGTCGGCCACGAAACCGATGTCACGATCGCCGATCTGGTGGCCGATGTCCGCGCGCCGACGCCATCGGCGGCGGCCGAAATCGCAACGCCGGACATCCGCGAGGAACGCGGCATCATCGAGGCGCTGACCATCGCGCTGGAGGAAATCCTGCGCAACCGCCTGAAACAGCATCAGCAAGCGCTCGACAAACTCGGGCTGCGCCTGCAGGCCCAACATCCGCAGCGCCGGTTGCAACAAAAAATCCAGCGGACCGATGAACTCGAGCAACGGCTGAAAACCGCGATCGAGCGAAAACTTGCCCGGCATCAGCAAACAACCGGGTTTCTGAAGCAGCGGCTAGGCTATGCTTCACCGGAAAAATTAATCAAGAATTACTCTGATAAAATAGTTAATTTTCAAAAAGATATAATATACTTTAAAAGTAAAAAAATAGAATCAGAACGTCATCGCCTTGAGCTCTTGCTACAGTCTTTGCACAACGTCAGCCCGCTCGCCACACTGGATCGCGGCTATGCGGTTCTCAGAACGAGCGACAACAAAACTGTCAGGAGTATCACGATGACGGGCAGCGGCGACCGGCTGATCGCAACGGTCACGGATGGCGATTTACATTGTATCGTCGAGAAAACAACGCCAGAGTCAAAATAAAATGGTATATATTCCCTTGCATGCTGCTTACGCCTTGACCAACCCATTATTGATCGCGCAGCAAAACGTGTAGTTGCGAGCTTTTTCACACCGACAAAATTTGCTTCGAGGCAGAATATTTGCTAAAAGATCGCGCTCGTTAAATCTTAATCACGGAACAGGGTTACTTTGATGGCTAAAACCGACCAATCCAAGGCCAAAGACCTTTCGCAGTTCAAGACATTTGAGCCCTACAAGGAAAAGAAAGGGGAAGAGTACATGAACCCCGCACAGCTGGCGCACTTCCGACAGATCCTGATCAACTGGAAGCAACAGCTCATGGAGGAAGTCGACCGCACCGTAGGTCACATGAAGGACGATGCCACCAATTTCCCCGATCCCAATGACCGCGCCACCCAGGAAGAAGAGTTCAGCCTGGAACTGCGCACCCGCGACCGCGAACGCAAGCTGATCAAAAAGATTGATGAAGGTCTGAAAATGATCGACGATCAGGAATATGGCTATTGTGAATCCTGCGGCATCGAGATCGGCATACGACGCCTGGAAGCACGCCCGACCGCAACCATGTGCATCGATTGCAAGACCCTCGAAGAAATCCGCGAACGCCAGACGGCCTGAGCAAGCCCCGATCCGACGCCCGCATCCGCATCAAGGCGGACGCGGGTTTCAAGCAACGGACAGCTTCCGTCCATGAAACCTGCAAGCTATATCGGCAGGTTCGCCCCCTCACCGACCGGCCCCCTGCATTTTGGCTCCCTGATCGCCGCGCTCGGCAGTTATTTGCAGGCGCGACAGGCACAAGGCCGCTGGCTGCTGCGCATCGAGGACCTCGACCCGCCGCGCGAAAAACCCGGCGCCAGCGATGACATTCTCCGCAGCCTGGAAAGTTTCGGCTTTGAATGGGACGGACCGGTCATCTATCAAAGCCGGCGCAGCGACATTTACGACCATTACCTGCACCGACTGAAACGCGACGGATTGCTTTACGCCTGCGACTGCAGCCGCAAAAAAATCATCGCCGACAGCAGCGATGCGGACAATGGCATCTACCCCGGCACCTGCCGGCAGCGGGCGCTTCCACCCGGGCCTGGGCGGGCGCTGCGGCTCCGGGTAGACGAACCGGCGGACTGCGGTTTCATCGACAGGATTCAGGGCCGGTTCCAGCAGAATGTCGCCTCCGAAGTCGGTGATTTCGTTCTGAAACGGCGCGACGGGCTCTATGCCTATCAGCTTGCCGTGGTCATCGACGATGCCGAACAGGCGGTCAGCGAAGTGGTGCGCGGCACCGACCTGCTGGACAACACGCCGCGACAGATTTACCTGCAGCGGCAACTCGGATTTCGCCCGCCGGGCTACCTGCATCTGCCCCTGGCGCTCAACCCCGCCGGCGAAAAACTCAGCAAGCAGACTTTCGCACCGTCGCTCGAAAATTCCCGTGCCCTGCAAAGCCTTTTTGCTGCATGGCATTTTCTCGGTCAGGAAAGTCCGGCGGCCAAACTGAAACCCGACGACCTGCCGTCGTTCTGGGCTTTTGCGATCGAAAACTGGAACCCGGATCGGATTCCCACATCAGAATTAGGATTTACTATCAACCCTAAACATCTATAAACAAATATGTTTTTTGATCACATTTAAAATCTATGCAAATCGTAATTATTGCTTGATACCGCCGTCACAAACAGTAAACTTCCAAGTTCGACGAATGGAACGCCCGCATTCATGATCACGTTGCGAAGACCCATGGCTTCTGTACCGAAGCAGCAACCCCTGTTACCGACATCAAACCCTGAGCCTGCCGGCGCTGACACCAGCCACTGATTTTCCGGCGGGATTTAATGGAGGATTGATCATGTCAGATGTAAAGACCTACCCGGTGACTCCCGAACAGGCTCAACAGGCGACGCTGGACAAGGAAAAATACCTTGCTCTGTACCGCCAGTCACTGGACGAACCTGAAACATTCTGGACAGAACAGGCCAAGCAGTTTATCGATTGGTTCACCCCCTGGGACGAGCTGAAGTCCGGCGATTTCGAACAGGCGAATATCAAATGGTTCGAGGGCGCAAAACTCAACGCCACGCATAATTGCCTCGACCGTCATCTGGAGACGATTCCCGATCAGACCGCGATTATCTGGGAAGGCGACGAACCCGATCAAAGCCGCAACATCAGTTACCGTGAGCTGCACGCCGAGGTCTCGCGTTTCGCCAATGCCCTGAAAGGCCTTGGCGTACGCAAGGGCGACCGGGTATGCATCTATCTGCCGATGATTCCGGAGGTCGCGATCGCCATGCTCGCCTGCGCCCGGATCGGCGCGGTGCACTCGATCGTGTTTGCCGGCTTCTCGGCCGAAGCCCTGCGCCAGCGGATCACCGACTTCGAATGCTCGGTGGTAATCACCGCCGACCAGTCCAAGCGTGGCGGCAAGCCCATCCCTCTCAAGGAAATCACCGACGAAGCCTGTAAGGACGTCGCGGTGGTGCGCAAGATGATCGTGGTCAAGCATTCCAACGCCAATATCGACTGGGTCAGCACCCGCGATGTCTGGTATCACGAAATCTGCAACGGCGTGAATCCCGACTGCCCGCCCGAGGAAATGGATGCCGAAGACCCGCTGTTCATTATCTACACCTCGGGCTCGCTGGGTCTGCCGAAAGGCGCGGTGCACACGACCGGCGGCTATCTGCTGTATGCAGCCATGACCCATAAATACGCCTTCAATCATCGCGATGGCGATATTTTCTGGTGTTCGGCGAATATCGGCTGGATTACCGGCCACACCTATCTGGTTTACGGACCGCTGGCCAACGGTGGCACCACGCTGATGTACGAAGGCTTTCCCACCTACCCCGACGAAGGCCGCTTCTGGGACATCATCGACAAACACAAGGTCAACACGCTCTACACGGCACCGACCACGCTACGCAGCCTCAAGGCCTTCGGCAATGAAATCCTCGACAAGCATTCCCTGGACAGCCTGAAAGTCCTCGGCACGGTCGGCGAGCAGATCAACCCGGATGTCTGGGAATGGTATTACCACGAAGTCGGCAAGGAGCGCTGCACCATCATCGACAGCTGGTGGCAGACCGGCACCGGCGGTATCGCAATCTCAACCCTGCCCGGCGTTACCGATTTAAAACCAGGCTCATCCGCGTTGCCGTTCTTCGGCATCGAACCGGCCCTGCTGGACGATGACGGCAAGGAAATCGACGGCGAAGGCGAAGGTTGTCTGGTCATCAAGCGCTCCTGGCCGGGCCAGATACGCACTGTGTTCGCCGATCATCAACGCTATATCGACACCTATCTGTCGAAATATCCCGGTTATTACTCGACCGGCGACTGCGCCCGCCGCGACGCCGACGGCTATTACTGGATTACCGGCCGGCAGGACGACATCATCTACACGGCGGGCCAGCGGCTCACCTCAACGGACCTGGAAAACGCCCTGCGGATGCATCCACAGGTCGCCGAAGCGGCGGTGGTCGGCTTTCCGGCCGATGCCAAAGAACAGCAAATCTACGCCTATGTGGTGCTGATGAACCAGTCGGAACCGACCGAGGAATTGCGCACCGAACTGATCAACCATGTCCGCAAAACCTGCGGCGCCATCGCCACGCCATCGCAACTGCAGTGGACCAGACAGATGCCCAAGACCCGTTCCGGCAAGATTCCCCGCAGCATTTTGCAGCAGGTCGCCGAAAACCGGATCGACGACCTGGGGGATATTTCCCTGCTGTTCGATCCCGACGCAGTTAAAGGCCTGGTGGACAACCGACTGAATCAATAACCGCAGCGCCGGCGTGAATCTTCGGTGCCGGCTTCGCCCGCTCGCTGCCGGCGAGACCGCAGACCTGCCTACCACCTATGGCCGATTGATAATTGTCAATCGGCATTCAAGAATACATCCTGATGTA
>JAGRHW010000277.1 GCA_020444765.1 Gammaproteobacteria bacterium
GCCCATGCGGGTCGCCTCGTCGTCGGGCAGGCCCACGCTGGTTTTCGCCAGCTGCGCGCTCAAGGCCTCGATAACCGCGTCTTCGTGCGCACGGGGCACCAGCACACGGCGAATCGCGGTACATTTCTGCCCGGCCTTGACCGTCATCTCACGCGCCACTTCCTTCACGAATAGATTGAACTCTTCGCTGCCGGGCGCCGCGTCGCTGCCGAGAATCGAGGCATTAAGGCTGTCGGCTTCCATGGTAAAAGGCACGGAATGCTCGACTACTGCCGGGTGCATCTTGAGTTTGCGCCCGGTCGAAGCCGAACCGGTAAAAGTCACCACGTCCTGCTCGTTGAGATGATCGAGCAGATCGCCGGCGCTGCCGCTGACCAGCTGCAAAGCACCATCCGGCAACAGGCCGCTTTCCAGCATCCGCCGCACCACCAGCTCGGTCAGATAAGCGGTTTGCGAAGCAGGCTTGACCAGACAAGGCATGCCGGCGATCAGCGACGGGGCAATTTTTTCCAGCATGCCCCAGACCGGGAAGTTATACGCGTTGATGTGCACCGCCACACCCTGACGCGGGGTGAGAATATGCTGGGCGACAAACGACCCGTCGCGCGACAGCGGCTCGACCGGCCCTTCGCTCAGCACGCGGGTGTTGGGCAGTTCGCGGCGCGCCTTGGAAGAAAACGTCAGCAGCGTGCCGATACCGCCGTCGATATCGATCCAGGCATCTTTGCGGGTTGCGCCGGTGGCGAAGCTTTCAAGGTAGAACGCTTCCTTGATCTCCATCAGCAGCTTGCCGAGAGCCTTGAGCCGCTCCGCCCGCTCGTGAATGGTCATGTCGCGCAGGGCACGACCACCGGTCTCCCGGCCCCATTCCAGCGCCGCCCTGAAGTCGAGCCCGTCGGTGCCGATCAATGCATGCGTGGCACCGGTGGCGGCATTGGCAATCGGCGCGCCCGCGCCCGCGCCGGTTTGCCAGGCACCGGCCAGATAGCTTTCGAGACGACGCGGCGTCTGAGTCGGATGTGTCATGACGAATTCCTTTTATTTCAGGCCCAATGTGACCAATTGGCTGTCCACCGCTGTCTGCCAGTCGGACAACAAGGTCTCGTTGGGTTTGCTGCGCAGGCCCATCGCCGAGAGGCGCTCGAAGCGCGCTGAATGCGCCGCGCCAAAGGTTTCCGCGACCCGCGGGTACCAGTATTCGACCGAGGCTTTGGCCTCTGCCGGCCCGCCATCGCGCTTGAGGCCCTGCTCGATGCCTTCGACACCCAGCTCCATATGCCGGCGTTCACGCGGCAGAATCTCGCGCACCACGTCGGCCAAAGGCGCGTAGGAACTGCGGCTGATTTCATCGAGCTGGAGCAAAGTCGCCTGGCCCATCAGCGCATTCATCACGCAAGCGTCCATCCAGCCGTCCAGCGGATAGTGGAAAACCGATAAACGCTGGTCGCCGCCCTGGCGCCGCGCATCGACCTTGGCATCGCGCGCCTGACGCGCCGCCCAGTGATGCGATTGATTGTAGAGCGCCTTGTCGGTGCCGAAATCGCCCATCAAATCCAGCACACGTTCGGCGTGATCGGCTTTTTCCAGCACGATACGGCTGCTGGCGATGCGCTCCTTGATACCCGGCGCCCAGTTGATGGCGTCGGCAAAACCGGCCGAACCGGCCAGCTCACTGTCGACGAAAGACGACATCAAACGCAGCAGCTCGGCGCGGTAGCGCGGCGGCACGTTTTCCGGTGAACTCAGCTTGCCGCCCTGGGCCAGATAATCTTCGATTTTCATTCTGTCTTCCCCCTGCTCACTCGTCATAGCTCATCACCACCTTGTCGCTCAGCGGCACGCACTGGCACGACAACACATAGCCGGCGCGTACTTCGTAGTCTTCCAGCGCGTGGTTGACGGCCATCTCCACTTCGCCTTCCAGCACCTTGGCGCGGCAGGTCGAGCACACCCCGGCCTTACAGGAATAAGGCGCGTCCATCGAGTTGTCGATGGCAGCATCGAGAATAAAAGTGCCATCCTTGGGCATTTCAAAACTGCGGGTCGAGCCGTCCAGCGTGACCGAAACCTGGCAGCTATCGCCCTGGCTGGCAGCCTGTTTCGAGGTGGCTTGTTTTTTCGCCCGGCCCGGCTGTGAGGAAGCAAACAGTTCAAACTTGATCTGCTCATCGCCCAGGCCGTGCTTACGCAGGCTCTCGGCAATCGCCAGCATCATCGGCTCCGGCCCGCAGATAAAGGCGGTATCAACGCTTTCGGCATCGATCCAGAGACGGAACAGCATGTCCATTTTTTCCGCGTCAACGCGACCGGTGAACAGGTCGATATCCTGGCTCTCGGTCTCCAGGACGTGGATCACCGACAAGCGCCCGAGGTACTGGTTTTTCAGGTCTTCCAGCTCCTCGCGGAACATGATCGAATTGACCTGACGGTTAGCGTAAACCAGGGTGAAGGTGGATTCGGGCTCACGCGCCAATACGGTTTTGATAATCGACAATACAGGCGTGATACCGGAACCGCCGGCAAAGCCGAGGTAATTCTTGCCCACGCCCGGATTGAGCGGGGTAAAAAACTTGCCCATCGGCGGCATGGCGTCGAGCGTTTGCCCAACACTGAGTTCTTCGTTGGCCCAGGTCGAAAACGCCCCGCCCTCGACGCGCTTGATGCCGACTTTCAGGCAGCCTTCGTCAAGCCCGGCACAAATGGAATAGGAGCGTCGCAGTTCCTCGCCGTCGAAATCACGGCGAAAAGTCAGGTATTGCCCCTGGGTAAATTCAAACGCCGCCGCATCGGTGTCGCTTGGTTTTAATGTCACGACAACCGCATCGCGGGTTTCACGGCGGATATCGGTCACTTCAAGTGGATGAAAACGTGCCATGAAAAGCCCCTCCTCCCGGGCTTGGAGCCTGCCCGCGATCACTGTCGAATCGCGAGCCAGCCATTAGATACATTTAAAATAATCGAAAGGTTCCAGGCAGTCCTTGCAACGCCAGGAAGCCTTGCAGGGCGTGGAACCGAACTGACTGACCAGCTCCGTATTGTGCGAACCGCAACGCGGGCACTCGACATCCAGCGCCTTGCCGCCAGCCAGGCGCGCCGCCTTGGCAGCCGACAAACCGCTCGCGGCAGTGCCGTCCAACGGCGGTGCGATACCGAATTGTTTGAGTTTTTCGCGCGCTTCCGAGGTCACCCAATCGGTAGTCCAGGGCGGCGACAAACGCCGTTCAAGACGCAGATTGCTCACGCCTTTTTCACGCAAATGGGTTTCGATCATTTGATCGATCACCGCCGTTGCCGGGCAACCCGAGTAGGTCGGCGTCACCTCAACGACAAGCGTGTCACCCTGATAGTAAACATCGCGCACGATGCCGAGTTCGGTGACCGAAACCACCGGAATTTCCGGATCGGGGACTTCGCCCAACCAACTCCGCACCTGTTCCACAGACGGTAAAGTGGCAGTACTCATGATCAATCCTCCCCCCACAGCGGGGCCCTACCAGGTCGCTCCGGGATAGGCTCGCTGCAGGAACTGCATATCGGCCAGAATGTAACCGAGATGCTCGGTATGCCGACCCAGTTTGCCGCCTTGCTGGCTGTAGGCGTTGGATGCCGGTACCGCAAGCCTGGCCTCATCCAGAACCTCGCGCACCGCGCTTTCCCAGGCCGCGTGCAAATCCGCCGGTTGCGGCGCGATGCCCGCTGCCGCGATGGCTTCATCGACAGCATCGTTGGTGAACATTTCGCCGGTGTAAGGCCACAACAGATCAAGCGCATCCTGCATGCGTTGATGGCTTTCCGCGGTACCGTCACCCAGGCGAATCACCAGATCCGAAGCACGCTCCAGGTGGTACGTCACTTCCTTGATCGCCTTGGCGGCAATTTCCACCACGCGCGGGCTGGTGGAGTTTTGCGCCAGCCAGTTCAGTAATTCGTGGTGATAGACATCGAAGAGGAATTCCCGCATCAAGGTCACGCCCATATCGCCTTTCGGCAGCTCGCAGATCAGCAGATTGCGGTACTTCATGGCGTCGCGCAGATAGGCCAGATTGTCGGCCGTGCGGCCCTCGCCTTCGACCTCGCCGGCCAGGCCGAGCCACATCTGGGTGTGACCGATCAGGTCCAGCGCGGTATTGGCGAGCGCGATGTCTTCTTCCAGCACCGGGCCGTGTCCGCACCATTCGGAGGTGCGGTGCGCGAGCACCAGCGCGCTGTCACCCATGCGGCACAGCCAATCGAAAAACGCCGGCTTAAGCGCCTGATCGCCAACGAACGGATCGGCCAGCGACGAACCGCCACCAAGCTCGATTACCTTGCTTGTATTATCATCGGACGCAGACATTACATTTGCCCCACTTCGTCCGGAATTTCAAAAAAAGTCGGGTGACGATAGGTCTTGCTTTCAGCCGGGTCGAACAAGGGGCCTTTTTCCGACGGACTCGACGCGGTGATCTCCTGCGATTTCACCACCCAGATCGACACGCCTTCCTTGCGCCGGGTATAAACATCGCGCGCGTGATTGATCGCCATTTCGGCGTCAGGCGCGTGCAGGCTGCCAACGTGACGGTGATTGAGCCCGTGTTGCCCACGGATAAAAACTTCCCACAGCGGCCATTCTTTCTTGGACATGATATTCCCTCCTAAAACTGACTTATTGCGCTGCCTGACGTGCCGACTCACGGCGTTTGGCGGCTTTTTCTGCATAGGCGTTGAGGCCGTCGCGGAACCACTCGCCCTCTTCCCAGGCTTCGACACGCGCGCCCAGGCGCTCGCGGTTGCACGGACCATTACCCTTGATGACTTCAAAAAACTCGGACCAATCCGGTTCGGAAAAGTCGTAACCCTGCTTTTCCTCATTCCACTTGAGATTTTCGTCGGGGATGCTGAGGCCAAGGTACTCGGCTTGCGGTACGGTCTGATCGACAAACTTCTGCCGCAATTCATCGTTGGTGTTGATCTTG
>JAGRHW010000278.1 GCA_020444765.1 Gammaproteobacteria bacterium
CCATACTTTCCAGTAAGCGCATAAATTGTGCCAGAACCTCTTGACTCTTTTTTCGCGGGCGGCTTGTTATTTTTTTGCATGCCCTTACCAAAAAAACAGGTACTGTATAAAGAGCACACGATAGACGGAGGGTTTTGCAGAGAAGCAATTGCCGTTTAGCGAGCCGCGCCGTTTGCTCCCGTAAGGGCCGTTTTGAAAGACAGACTGAAGATTTAACCTATGAAACAATCCTTGCAAATCAAGATGGGCCAGTCGTTGGCGATGACGCCGCAACTGCAACAGGCCATCAAGTTACTGCAGCTCTCAACCCTGGAGCTGCAAACCGAAATTCAATCGGCACTGGAAAACAATCCAATGCTCGAAATGCAGGATGAGGACGGCGCATCGGCGGAAAAAAACGCCCGTGAAGGCCGCGACGGCAAAAATGACAAGGAACAGGATTCTTCAGAAATCGAAAAACCCGACAGCGCCGAGATAGAGCTCAGCAGCCAGGATAGCGACAGCATTCCGGACGACCTGCCTGTCGACAGCGCCTGGGAAGATATTTACGAGCCCTCCTACACCCAGCCCAGCAGCGGCAGTGCCGGAAGCGAAGACAGCGGCCGCGATTTTACCGAATTCCACAACAGCGGCATCTCCAGTCTGCAGGATCACCTTAACGAGCAGGTCCAGCTGACCAATCTGTCTGAAAAGGATCACTATATCGCCGCTTCGCTGATCGACGCGATCGACGATAACGGCTATCTGTCAGAACCTCTGGAAGAACTGACCGCCGGCATGCAGCAGGAAATCGACAATCCGGATATCACCTTCGAGCTGGATGAGGTCGAGGCCGTACTCAGCATGATCCAGCAACTCGATCCGGCCGGCTGCGGCTCGCGCAATATCAGTGAATGCATGCATATCCAGTTGTGCCAGTTGCCGGCAAGCGAAACCACCGCCAATGCCAAGAAAATCGCCCTCGATCATCTGGATCTGCTGGCCTGCAATGATTTTGCGAAAATGCGCCGTCAACTCAAAATCAACGACGAGCAGCTGCAGGAGGCAATCAGCCTGGTCCGCAGCCTGAATCCGCGACCGGGTCGACAAATCGTTCATGACCATAATGAATATATCGTCCCCGATGTTTTCGTGAAAAAATCCAAGGGAGTCTGGCGCGTAGAGCTCAATCCTGACATCGCACCTAAGCTTGGAATCAATTCACTCTATGCAGGGATGGTCAAACGTGCCGATAAAAGTGATGACAACAACTTTTTGCGCAACCACTTACAGGAAGCGCGCTGGTTTATCAAAAGCTTGCAGAGCAGGAACGAAACCTTGTTGAGAGTCGGCACCGCAATAGTTGAACGACAGCGCGGCTTCCTCGAATTCGGCGAAGAGGCCATGAAACCGCTGGTTCTGCGCGATATCGCCGAGCAACTCGATCTGCACGAATCGACGATTTCCCGGGTTACCACACAAAAATATATCCATACGCCGCGTGGCATTTTCGAGTTCAAGTATTTCTTCTCCAGCCACGTTTCCACCGCCAATGGCGGGGAGTGTTCGGCGACCGCGATTCGCGCCATGATCAAGCGCTATATTTCGTCAGAAAACCCGACAAAACCCTTGAGCGACAGCAAAATTGCGAGCACACTGGTCAACGAAGGGATACAGGTAGCCCGTCGAACGGTAGCAAAATACCGGGAGTCGATGGCTATCCCTCCATCCAACGAACGCAAGCGATTGAACTGAAAAGTTAACTATGCAGACAGCTGTTTGGAACCTGAAACCAACGCATATCAACACAGACCCGGCGGGTCAGGTTTCAGGTTATTTCAAACAGTTACGAACACAAACCGACGCTGTTCTGCGTCGGTTGACACACCTCCCCGGAATCCAGCCTACGCCGGAAACAACAAAGTCCACTGAACATTTACCCGGGCCCAGCCCTTTTTCACCCGCGCATACCGATACCTCTGCCGGTGTTAAAGCAAGCAGGCGCCGTCAATCGGGCGAATGCATCACTTATAAGTGCAATAAGGACTCCTGCCCCGTTCCGGAATTGGCGGCTCACCGGGCCTCATCCACTTATCACTCTAAAAAAATCAGGAGAAAAACCGATGAATTTGACGGTTACAGGTCACCATGTAGATGTCACTCAGTCAATGAAGAGCTATGTCATTGATAAAATGGATCGACTGGAGCGCCACTTCGATAATGTGTCGAATGTGCACGTCATTCTGACCGTGGAAAAACTGCGTCAGAAAGCCGAAGCGACGGTCAATGTCAGAGGAGCGACCATATACGCAGACACCACAGACGGCGATATGTATGCAGCGATCGACTTGTTGACCGACAAGCTTGATCGACAAATCATCAAACACAAGGAAAAAACCAAGGACCATCACCGAAAAGAAAAAGAAAAGATACTTGGCTAAACAGCCATAAAAGCTCAGAATAACCACTTATTGCTTTAAACGATGATCCGCTGTAGTTCGCTACAGCGGATTTTTTTCACCTAATGATTTTCCAGATTCACCAGAAACGGTTTTACGATGCTTGATTTTGTTCAATTACTCGACATCTCGCGCATTCAGTGCAAGCAACAGATTTCCAGTAAAAAACGGGCACTGGAGTCCCTCTCCGAGCTGCTCACCCCGTTCGCCGAAGAACACTCGCACATGGACATTCTCGATGCCCTGTCGGCCCGGGAACGGCTCGGCAGTACCGGTCTCGGCCACGGTATCGCCCTGCCGCACGGCCGCATGCCCATGTTGCAGACGCCATTGGCGGCACTGATGACGCTGGACAGGGGGATCGATTTCGAATCGCCGGACAACGAACCCGTCGATATCCTGTTTGCCCTGCTGATGCCGCAACACTGCAACGATGAACACCTGAAAGTACTCGCCGAACTCGCCAAACTTTTCAGCCAGCCCGACTTACGCGAAGCGCTTCGCAAAGCCGAAACTCCCCGGGAGTTATTGACAACCTTTCTCGATTGGCCCGCCTGACGATTCGCCCCCGACTTACAGCCTGAAAGAACACTGGAAAAGCGCTCCCAAACAGGTACGATTAGCCTGTAATCCGCTGGAGTTCTGTGGTCATCGCCGGTATGGCACGCCATTTCTTCAGCGACAATCAACGGAGCCCGGGTCTGCCAGCAATGCAAGCAACGCTAACCGTAAAACGCCTGATCGACGAGATGTCAAGCGGCCTCGGCCTGCAATGGCTGGCCGGCGCGGCGGCGGCCGATCATTTACTGTCACGCGATGAAGATCCCGGCGGCAACCGGCCCAATCTGATCGGCCCGCTCAACCTGATCAGCCCGAACCGGATTCAGGTACTCGGCGCGGCCGAGGTTCAGAGCCTTGAAAAATACAGCCTCGATCCGAACGCCGAGGCGATGCGGCAGCTTTTTCAGTCGGACTGCAACGTGATCATCATGGCCGAAGATCAAAGCCCGCCACCGGTTTTTATCCGCCTGGCCGGCGAATATCAGATAGCCCTGCTGCGCTCACCGGCGTTGAGCCACGATATCATCAACACCCTGCGCCACCGGCTGACCCGCTTTCTGACCAAGAAAATCATCCTTCATGGCGTACTGATGGATGTGTTGGGCATGGGCGTGCTGATCACGGGTGACAGCAGTGTCGGTAAAAGCGAACTGGCGTTGGAGCTGATATCGCGCGGTCACACGCTGGTCGCCGACGATGCGCCTGAGTTTCGCAACATCGCGCCCGATACCATCGAAGGCAAATGCCCGGACCTGTTGCGGGATTTTCTCGAGGTCCGTGGTCTCGGCGTCCTGAATATCCGGCAAATGTACGGTCACGCCAGCACCCGGCGACGCAAGATCCTGAAGTTCATCGTGCATCTGGCGGCCATGGATTATGATGAACTGGCCAATTCCATCGACAGGCTGGACGGCCGCCAGCTTACCCGCAATATCCTCGGCGTCGACATACTCGAACGAACCATCCCGGTCGCGCCCGGCCGCAACCTGGCAGTCCTGGTCGAGGCCGCAGTGCGCAACTACATGCTGACGGCCAACGGTTATGACGCCGCTGCTGATCTGTCGGCCAAACAACGATCCGTGATGGAGCAGAACTGATGCGTTTGATCATTGTAAGCGGGTTGTCCGGCTCCGGAAAAAGTGTCGCCCTGCATACCCTCGAGGACGACGGGTTTTACTGTATCGACAATTTACCCAGCACGCTGCTGCCGGCTTTGGTCGATGGCCTGAACGAGTCCCATATCAGCCTCTACGATCAGGTGGCGGTGGGTATAGATGCCCGCAACGCGCCGCCTTCGCTGAGTTATTTTCCGCAGATGCTGCAAAAGCTCAAGGAAACCGAAAATCTGCAGGTTGAGGTGCTGTTTCTGCAAACCGGCACCGAAGCACTGGTGCGGCGCTTCAGCGAAACCCGCCGCAAGCATCCGCTGTCGCTGGACGGCACGCCGTTGCTCAAGGCCATCGAGCGTGAACGGGAGCTGCTCGATAATATCCAGAACGAAGCGGACCTGACGATCGATACCACCCAGACAAACCTGCACCAGTTACGGCAAAGCATTCAGGCGCAACTGCTGAAAAACGATGCCGAAAAAATGTCGGTACTGTTTCAGTCATTCGGTTTCAAACACGGCGTGCCGAACAACACGGATTTTGTCTTCGATGTGCGCTGCCTGCCTAATCCGCACTGGGAGCCGACCTTGCGCCCGCTGACCGGCAACGACGCCGAGGTGCAGCAGTTTCTGCAGCAACACGCCAGCGTGGAAAAAATGTATACGGATATCCAGGACTTCATGGAAAGCTGGATTCCGGTCTTTCAGGACGAAAACCGGGCTTACCTGACGGTCTCAATCGGCTGCACCGGCGGACGACACCGCTCGGTTTATCTGGCCAACCGCCTGACCGAGTATTTCAGCGCAAAAATGGATAATATTTCACTTCGCCACCGCGAACTCT
>JAGRHW010000279.1 GCA_020444765.1 Gammaproteobacteria bacterium
GGTCAGATTCGCCAGACCGACCATAAACAGGTAATCGCCGCTGACTTCGACATCGAGATCGCGCTGCCAGGTCACGCCTTGCTGATCCCGGTAACTGAGTTGCATTTTGTGTTCGCCAACCGGCATGTGCTGCTCGGAGACGAAAGCCCCGCGACCGTCCGCCTTCAGTACCCGGCCGTTAAGACTGAGCGTGTAGCGATCGGAAACCGCCGCGCCGTAAACCCGCACCCGGCTGCCGCGAATCGGAATGGTCTGTACCTGCAAGGCATTCTGGCCGAGCAGTTCTTCAGCATCGGGCAAGTCGGCTTCAGCCGCCGCTTCGCCAACCTCGATCAATCTTGCAAACCTGGCTTGCGTTTCGTCCCAGTGGCCCTCGTCGTCGTAAACCCGCAGGGTGTAGGCGATTTGTTCGCCGGCCTGCAAATCGCCGAGTTCGCGCAGATCGGTCGCTTCGAGCTGCATGCCGGATTCGAAATCCGTACCTTGCGCAACAATCTTCGCCCGCGACAGGGAACGGTCCTGCGGGCCGAATAAACGAAGCTCGTAGCGCTTGATAAAATAACTGTAATTGCTGCTGACCAGAAAACGCGGTGAATCAACCGGCGCGCCCTCTTCATCGATGACGATCGGCGCTTCGATTTCCACCGCCAGACGCGGATCGTTGAGCGCGGGGTCTTCAGTTACCCACAGCATGCCGCCGTCGACCAGCGGACGTTTTTCGATGACGCGTTTTTCCGGCACCGCGACCGGCACCTTGACCCACTGCTCGATGCTCTGGTCATAGACGACCTGTACTTCGACGCGACGGTTTTTCGCACGCCCTGCTTCAGTGGCATTACTGGCGATCGGCTCGCGATAGGAACGACCGTCGGTTCTGATATCGATATCGCCGAGCCGCCCGTCCTCGCGGATAAAATCGGCAACGGCCTTGGAACGCGCCTCGGACAGGCCCTGATTGTCGCCGTAAATGGCTGCCGTGCTCGGCTTGAGCGGTACCGTGTCGGTGTGGCCGGTGGCCTGCAGATGGACATTTTCCTTGCCACCCATTTGCTCGATGACGGGCTTGAGTTTTTCGATATAGTTTTCGTCGATATTCGATTTACCCGATTCGAAACGAATCGGTTCTATTTCATCCTCGCCGAGAAAATGCGTGGAAAAATCCACATGCAGCTGATCCTGCAATTCGGTGTGCGCGGGAATCACTCTTTCCACGTCGGTCTCGGGCGGCAGTTGTTCAGGCAGACCGATACCAAAATTGATCCGGTTCAAGACACTGGTGGTGACACGCAACAGACGCGGATTTTCGGTGGTGAATTCGGCGCCTTCGGGCAAGGTGTGGGGGTCAACCTTGACGATAAACTGCGTGCCGCGGCCACGCTCGGTGTAATCCATATCGGCCAGATGATAGCGACCGTACTGGTCCGTCTCCATCACCAGACCCTGCACGGTCGCAAGCCTGACCCCGGGAATACCGGCTTCGGCAATTGCTTCGTTGACGATGGTGATGACCAGTTCGTCGCCGTTTTCGGCCGGTTCGAGCCGCGCCGAATAGGCAAGCCGCTGACTGTTGACACCCAGCGCCACGTCGCCGCGTTTTTCCTCGATGCGATCGCTGCCGAGCAGACTGCCTTCCAGCCAGGTGCCTTCGGCAGTTTCCAGACTCAGCCGCCCTGCCGCCAGCTCTTCTTCGCCGACGCCGCCACGCAGCGGCACGCGTAATTGCACCTGACGCAGACTGCTGCTGCGGCTTTCATACTCACGCCCTTCGATTTTGTCGATGGTAAAACCGTCGGCGAAACTGCCACTGACCTGCTGGCTCTCATCGACCAGAAAGCGGATCTTGCCGGCATCCAGCCATTGCTCAACCCCGTGCACCCGCAGATTGATATTGCTTGCGTCGACCGAATCCTGATAACCGTCCCGGTCACGGTCATGAAACACCACGCCGACGATCGTGCCCTGATCGAGCGCGTTGTCCTTGACCACTTCGACGGAAACCACGTCCCGCGGCCCGGCGGGGTTATCGGTCAGATACGGCACTGCGACATTGTCATGCGTGCCGGACGTCACGCCGACACCGACGCGCAGCAGATAATTGATCCTGACCACTTCGGCGGCGGCCAGCGCAAACGGGCCGAAAATCCGCGTCGAGGAGCCGCGTGGCACGATCTCTTCGCTGATATCGTCGGCGGTGCCGAACTGGCCGTCGGAGCCTCTGCGCACCAGCACCGCCGAACCATCGACAAAATTAAAACCTGCGGGCAGCGTATCCTGAACCTCCACATCGCTGACGGCACGGCCGGCGTTATTGCGCACGGTCAGGCTGTACGGCACCAGATCGCCGACCGACACCTGATGCTTGCCGACCGATTTATCCACCGACACCAGTCCGGCCTGCGGGCCGAGCAGAATCGCGGTGGGATCGTCCTCGTTGGGGCCGTTGGGAAAGCCGTCGCCGTCCGGATCGGGCTCGGAGCCTTCGTCGGACAGGTCCGTGCCGGTGGGTTCCCCACCGGGCTCATGAGCGGTGGTGACGATCGCGGTATTGAGGAAAATACCCGACGACAGACCGATATCGACCCGCACCGTCATGCGTATGGTTTCCCGCGAGCCGGCCGGCATGCCGTCCGAGCCGGACAGCAGATTAGTCTGATCGCGGCCGTTATACGGACTGGCCGGCGGCGTAAAGCGCCCGATATCCGGCTGACCGATAACGGTAAACGAATCGGCGCCCTCAAAGGTGCTCGCCAGATCATCGCTGACCTGGACGTTTTTGGCGTCGGTGTCGGGGCTGAGGTTTTCAACCACAAACTGCAGGTCGACATCATAAACACCGTCCTCGACCAGCCGGACCTCGGTCACTTCCTTGGCAATTCCAACCTGGGCCTGTTCACCGGTCACGAACAACTGGCCGATGGAACCAAAGATATCCGCCGAATCCTCGATGACATGATCGGTGTCGAGCGGCACATCGCTGAGACCCACCAGATCCATGGTCGGCCTGACGTCGATGCCGAACGCCGAAAAGCCGTAAATCTTTACCCCGGCCGGCACGCCGAGCTGCTCAAACGAGTGAAAGGTCGCCCGCACCGGTTGCGTGGTCGAAACAACGTAATCCGGCACGCCATTGAGCGGATTGGTCCTGCTGCCTGCAACACCGCCTGGTACCGGCGCATCCTGGTTTTTGTATCGATTACTGGGCGGCGCGTAGATGGCCGGCCCGCTGACACTGCCGTCGGCATGGGTGATGGTGAACTGCGTGTTGCCGTAGTTATTGATATTGGCTTTTGACAGGCGGTAAAAACTCGCCGGGTTACCGGCCGCATCGAGCGAGCGGATCGCCGCGATCTGGTGCGGGTTGTTGCCCCAGCGTTCGGGAATCATAAAACCGGTGAGCTTGCGCTCGCCTTCAGTGACGGGCGAATCCACGCCGGCAGCGAAGATAATGTCCAGCCGCTCGATATTGTTGTCCAGATTGCTGAGCGGATTGTCGACCGCAACGTTGATCGCGTTGTTCAGATAGACTTCTTCAATGCTGTAGGCACGCGGCGCCAGCAGATTGTGCTCAAGCGGCGAACCGGTGTACGGATACTGGAAAAACAGTTTTTCGCCGGTGATATTGGAACCGTTTTGATTGCAGCCGGGCGTAATCGTGCAATTGTTGCTGACGATGCGTTGCAGCCTGACCGTGTTGGCCGCCTCGGCCGGCACCAGCCGGTTACCGCCAACGGTAACCGTATCGACGAACAGCAGATTATCGTCACCGATACCGAAGTGAATATCGTTGCCCAGGGAGTCGGTGTAATTACCGCTGTTGTCAGTGGAACTGGTGTAGTGCGCGGAAATCGCTGTGACCGGCAACGGGGCTGCAAACGCCCCACCGGCAAGGATACTTAACAAACAACCCAGAATCGCACCGCTGGCGGCGACGACAGGTTTTGACATTTCAGACTCTCTGGTATTTATGATCGCTCTAATACAATGTTAGCCCTAAATCAGCGCAAATGCGAAACTGATGGCGGGCGGCGACCGTGTTTATAGCGGTTGATTCGGCGGGTCATGATCCTCGGGCACGACACTGGCTTCCAGCGCCTCATGCCAGCGGCGAAAAGCCTGCAACTCCTGGTCAAATCCGGCCAGTGCGTTTCTGGCCGCTTCACCCAGCGGGCTGCCCTGATAGCGCTCCTTTACCGCCTTGTAGAAGTCATGCGCCATGGCGAGTTTCTCCTCGACCATTTCCAGCGCTTCCAGTGGCGTCATCAGGTAATGCACCGAAGCCATACAGATAATTTCCAGATTCACAGTGTAGTGCCAGGCATAATCCCAGGGTGCCACGCGCGGCAATTGCAATCCTTCGCTCATCGCTTCGAGCTGGCGAACCCGCTCGCTGTGCATGTCAAGCGCCTTGCGGAAGACCATGGCCGAATCCGGATTGTTATGCGCGTCGAGGCAACCGCCAAGATCGGTCAGACGTTCCTCGAACTCGTGTTCGAGACCGATCGCGTGGGCGTAGAAATCCTCCACGGTTTTCAGTTTTTGCAAGTCCGGCTTCATAATTCAAACTCCCCGGCGAACTGTTCGACCGATGCGCTGATCCCGGTCACCGGTTGCCAGACCGGTAAATCCGCCTGATACACAATGCCGGTCAGAAATTCACCCAGCGTATAAATGCGCTGAGCGGCGACCGCAGCGTTGTCAGTCGGTTCCTCCTCCAGCGGCTTGACCCGGGTTTTCCATTCCTTTTGTTCCGGGCGGAATGTGGTACAGGGACTCAGCACTTCGATAAAGGAAAATCCCTTGTGCTCGATGCCTTCGGTGATCAGCCGGGTCAGTCCGGACGGATCGCCGGAAAAACCACGGGCGATAAAACTCGCGCCGGAGGCCAGCGCGATCGCCAGCGGATTGAAGGGCCGCATGCCGGTGCCGTGAGGCGCGAGTTTGTTTTCCCA
>JAGRHW010000027.1 GCA_020444765.1 Gammaproteobacteria bacterium
CTCTTCATTCGGACGCTCAGCACTCCACGCCTGCTCGGGCATGGCTTGGCCATTATTGCCCGATCATTCGCTCCGAGCTAAGCGCCGCTTACCTGGTCGTTAGGCCGACGAGTAATCTATGAATCGAAACTTTCAAATCGTTGACGGAATATATCTTGTGCAGGAAGGATACGAGCTTGATTTACATAATAACTTCGATTTCACGAATCTTGATTATTCTGTAGAGCACCGAAAGCTAGTATTAAATTGGCAACGCTCAAAAGGAGATTGGGTCAGCTCAGATACTCCAAGGGCATTGGCTATTGAGTTCAAAGAAGTAAGTGAGTTTCGTTTCATGCCTCGAGATTCAGAAACGCCTTTTACTGAAGATGACTGTATTAATTCATTTGGCTACTGGATAGATGAAGATTGGGCTGAAGGTGTCATTATGGTCGAGCCAAATCAAACGGCTGAGCCTCAATGGCTTACAGCAATAGATTTTATGTCTGGTGCAGTTTTAGCTGTCCAGGCGGAGAGTGCCAGTGCTAAAGTCACAGCTTAACAAGTCAAAGCAAGCGGACTTGGTAAAGCTGTCACCTTTTTCGCTTGCGCAAAAAAGTCGCCAACTTCACCAGGCTGGTGTTTGAGGCGTTATGTATAAAATCACAATCATCTTGCTAATCGTATTTCTCACCGGCTATGCGTCAGAGCAATACAATGAAAGAGTAAAAGAAATTATTTTGTACCAAACAAAAGAAGGCTTATATGAAATTACAAAAGATCATATGAGGTGCTATATCTGCGAAACTGGGGATAGCCCAGGGGAAGTAAGCGAGGTTGAAAAATTTACTCCAGTTGCTGATTATTGCAAAGCTATATTTAAAGATAAAGCATTTGATTCATTGATTCCCGGATTTACAAATCACAAAATTACCGAAAATAAGCTAAAGGAGTTCACCGATCGAACCATATTTGTTTTTTCGGAAAACGGGGCTTCGTTTGAAGAAATACGCAACAATGACAGACAGTATTTCATGAGTATGTCTTTGTTGAATTCTGAGTTAGATTGTAAAGTTAATGAGCTATTGAGTGATCAATGGAATAGAAAAAGAGAAGAATATTATAAGAATAAGCGTAAAGATGGACTCAAATAAATGGAATGCAATCAATACATAAAAAATCTGTTAGAGCTATGAACAAAAGACTTAAAATCTTCGTTATCGCTTTCAGTATATGGCTTGTTGCGATAAATGTGTTTGGTTCTGACCGACCAATTGGTCAGAATTGTGAAATTAGCAAACCACCAAACGACTCTGGAGAAGATTCTCATATGTATGCGGGAGCATTTAAGATCTTTCCGAGAGCAAAACATATAGATCCAAATTACTCCGGATGCCAGATCATATGGGTTAGCAAAAGTGAGTCATTAGAAAATTGGGAGCTAATGGCAATACTATCTCTTGAGAATGGCAAGCTAATTGGCTCATGGTCACCTAAAGAAATTGGTGCTTCTTTCAACGAGTGCAAATATGTCGATGGAAAGCTTGTTTCGGGCGATAACAACAGATGCTATCAATCTGAAGCCGTACCGCTGAAATCAATGAGGCCTGGGTGTCTCAGTGATCTTCTGAAAGCTTCATATGATAAAACTATGCCGCTTCCAAAGGACTGTTTCAACTATGAGTAATTCAACCCTAACAAAAACAGTCAGCATGACAAACCTACGCTGGGTGCAGGTTTGCCTCTGATGCCGGCGTTAGGTGAAATGGTACGCATTATCTCATCATTAATTATTGGATTTATTGCTGGATTCGTTACGTTTTTTTCAACGTGTGGGCAGTTCGAAGTAAGGCTTATCGAGGTTCTGAAGAGTCGAATTTTGCCAAGTACGTTAGAGAGGTAAAGGAGTCTGCGTTACCTCTTGCTGCTGGGTTTTCAATATGGCTGTCCGCATTGCATGGTGTAACAACCCAGCCAAAACATGCAACAGTGATTTCTGGAGTCATAATCTGGTGTATATTTTCTGTAGTGTCAGATATCTATTGGTACGGAAAGTACCCAGATGTGTTTAAGAGGTCGCAGTGAAGTATCAGCTAACAAGCGCTGCATTAGGCACAATACAACCACGCATAAAAGTAAATTGAGGCATATATGATAAAACAATGGCTCTCAAAACTAGCAGGAACTAAATGGTCAGGTTTCGGAGAATTATGGCTTGATCCCGAAGGTAACAGTGCTGACCGATATGACTGTGAATTAAATATTGAAGCAGATGCGATCTATTATTCTTGGGTTTATGAAAATGAAATTAAAAATGGAAGTTTCACGTTCAATGACAGTGGTGCAATTTGGAAAGATAGCTGGCATCAACAAGAGTCTGTGCAATGTTTCAATGTACCAGGGACCTGGGGAATCTTTTCGGTAACCCATGCTTATGAAGTACCTGATAATCCAAACTGGGGTTGGCAAAGCAAACTTTCAGAACGACCGGACGGTTCTCTTGTTCTTCAGATGACAAACATTACACCATGGGGAGAAGATGGTCGGGCCGTGAGAATGGTGTTCACTCGAAATAAAGTCCAACAATCACATACACTCTGACCGCAAAAGGGGCGGGTTGGACTCGCCACGTTCGCCCGTGTTGGCGGCGTGAAGCGGCTGACGTAACGTGACGTATTTATAAGGTACATTATGAAAGCAGCAATTTGGACAGCGTATGGTAGTCCGGAAGTCCTGGAGGTTCAGGATGTTGCAACGCCTACACCAAAAAATAATGAAATACTGGTTAAAATAGTTTCTTCGGCGGTTACTACCGGCGACTGTCGGATGCGCAGGTTTGATGTGCCGAGTGGCTTGTGGCTTCCCACGCGCCTGGCATTCGGGGTATTTAAGCCAAGGAAGAATATAATAGGGATGGATTTTTCCGGGGAAGTGGTTGCCGCAGGTAAGGGCGTAAGCTTATTCAAAAAGGGAGACAGGGTGTTTGGTACTGCGGGTATGGCTCTTGGTGCGAACTCTGAATATATATGTATCGCTGAAAATAAAGCTGTAATAAAAATACCTGATTCAATTTCACATATAGACGCTGTATCTTTAATTTTTGGTGGAATAACCGCACTGCATTTTTTAAAGGGAATGATTAATGAAGGCAGAAAAGTCTTAATCAATGGTGCGTCAGGGTCTGTTGGTAGTGCGGCAGTGCAGATATCAAAAAATAACGGAGGCAGTGTTACGGGAATATGCTCCGGCAGTAACAGAGAGTTGGTTTTATCTCTTGGTGCAGATGATGTGATTGATTACACTAGAAGTAATTTCATTGAAAATGGAGTGGTTTACGATGTTATTCTAGATACGGTTGGTAATTTGTCTTACTCAATGTGTAAAGGCATTCTCTCGAAATCAGGCAAGTTGATTCTTATCAATGCCGGTTTGATGACTATGCTTGGCTCGTTAATAAATGGTAAATTAATTTGTGGTGTTGCATTAGAAAGTAAAGAGCTTCTCCACGAGATTGTGGAGTTATTTGTATCTAAAAAATTGAGATCGGTCATAGATAAAGTTTACTCCTTAGAAGAAATAATAGAAGCTCATGAGTACGTGGATAAAGGGCGCAAGAAAGGAAATGTAGTTTTAACCATTGGATAAAACTAAAAGATGTAAAGAGGGTCGATGAGGAGGTAATGCCTGAATATTCAATATTTGAGCTTTATGCAAGTTGATCCGAAAGATTTGATGGCCGTTGTTAACCAGGATTCTTTGCGGGCACACCTGGTTGATCATCCATACTTCAACATCACGAGTATTCAAGCGTGGATTGAAGATAAGATTGAAACTGATGCAATACAGGGCTGTCGTGTTCGCGTGGTTTCTGTAGATGGAGTGGTAGCGGGTTGGTGCGGCCTTCAGCCAGATGACGATGGTTTTGAAATAGCTATTGTTATCTCCCAAAGGTTTTGGGGTTGTGGTATACCCGTTTTTAAAACTCTTATGCGTTGGGCCGGTGAGTTTGGTCATAAAGAAGTGCTCTTTCATTTATTGGATAGCAGGCGCGAATACAGGGTTTTAGCCAAGATGGCTACTAAAGTGAATCGTACTCAACTTTTAGGTCGCGATTTTACGACCTACTATTTTTCAGTTGGCTAGCAGTGCCTATGGCTTCTAACAGGGCAAGCCAAATGAGCAATGGATGGTTGATCTCACCGACATCGTGTGATTCAAGAGCGAGTGCCAAGCGGTTCTTTCCGATTTCCTGGTGGTGCCAACACCACCCAGCCACGAAGACCGAGAAAATGCATAACAAACGGGTCAACTTCAATGGGAAAATCTACGTGCTTTTCGTCACTACACTTTTGCCATCAAGGTACCTTAATCGTAGAGGATAGGAGTACAGCCAAATTGCCCAAAACCATACCTGCTTGTCTCGCTGCTCATCAACGCGCCAATCTCATTCAAATACCTGCGATCATTCACAAGTTGCCGCGTCTATCGTCACAGCTCGGGCATGAAGTCTATATTCTGCGCGATGATCTGACCGGTTTTGGCCTGGGCGGGAACAAAACCCGGAAGGTCGATTTCCTCATTGGTGATGCACTCAGCTCGCGAGCAACCTCGCTGGTCACCATCAAGGCGACGAGCTTCAGTCGAAATGTCGCTGCGGGGGCGGCTGCTTGCGGGTTAAATTTCCATGTGGTCCTGCCGGGCACTGAATCTGATCAGAACCCCTTGAGCCAATCCGTCTTTGCAAAGTGGGGCGCCAGGCTCCACTACGAAGCAGGCGACCAGGCGGCACTGGAAAGTCGCCAGGACTCTTTGGTGGCGTCCTTGAGGGCTCAAGGAGAGAATGTCTATGTTCTGCATCCCGGAGGAAGCGATGCTGTCGGAGCGCTCAGTTATGTGAGTGTATTTGACGAGATCAGCGAATTCTCGGAACGAACCGGTGTTCATTTCTCACACATCTTGCATTCCACCAGCTCCGCGGGAACACAGGCGGGGCTTGTTGTGGGACAGTGCATCGCCAGCTATGAGACTCAGATCATCGGAATCACTGCATCCAGAACTGCGCCCGAGCAGTTCAAGATTGTTCACGAGCTTGCACAAGCTACGGCGCAATTGCTGGGTTGCGGAATAGATCCGGAAAAAATCATCGTCGATGACGGCTTCGTTGGTCCTGGTTACGCCGAGGCTTCGAAGCAAGGAGAGATAGCATCGCAGGTCTTTGCTGAGTTGGAAGGCATTCTGTTGGACCCTGTGTATACGGGTAAGGCGGCGGCTGCGCTGCTGGATTACTCTGAGAGCAAAAGGTTAGGAGATGGCCCTGTATTGTTCATCCACACGGGTGGAAACGCAGGCTTGTACTACTAGTCTCATAATAGATCTTCAAAATGACTTTACACTTGATAAGGGTAAGGTCCATGCTTGTACATATCAATTACAGAGCATTATTGAAAAAATAAATCAAACAGTAGAGCAAAGAAACAAAGATAAGGCATTGACGGCCTTGATTACTACTCAATGGTCAAATCCACTGGTCAGGTTGCTTACAAAAAACAGTGTAAAGCCAGGGAGTTTCGAGGCTGAAGTTGATGCAAGAGTGTCAAACGAGATAAAAGACCATTTCATAAAACCCGGCAAGAACATTTTTACCTCAAAGGAGTTCGTTAACTGGCTTGAAATGAACGAGGTTGAGGGGTTGATCTTTAGTGGGCTGGCTTTAGAGCACTGCATAATTGTGTCGGTCAATGCAGCTATCGCTCAAGGGTATACAGTTTTTCTTTTACCTGAAGGTTTGGCGTCTTATAAATGTGGTCAAAGGGAAAAGTATCTCTTAAAATTGGAGAGAATTGGGGCTAAATTGCATGTGCAATAAAGCTTAGCTCACAAGGAAAATTCACGCGGACAAATTCCCGCAACGCTTGTTTGTGGCAGATGTCATAAGCCACTGTAGCTCAATTTGCCGGTGATTTGCGACGAGTCAGCCTTAGGAGATCTGTTGTGGTCGCTGTTTATTCTGTCAGTAAGAGTGGTGAGCATACGTTTTCGAAGAAGGTCGTTGATTCAGTCTCCTTAATCGAAAATGAAGGCGTAAAGGGAGATGCCCATTGCGGTCGCACGGTGAAGCATCGGTCCAGGGTCAGGAGAGATCCTGACCAACCGAACCTCCGTCAGGTTCATTTGATTTCTCACGAACTGATTCAGGAACTTCTAGCGAAAGGGTTCGAAGTCGGTCCGGCCTCGATGGGCGAAAACATAACAACGGTTGGAATTGATCTGTTGGCTCTGCCGAAAAATACCGCGCTGCGATTCCCGAGTGGAGCGGAAATCGTTGTTACAGGTTTGCGTAACCCGTGTCACCAACTCGATGATTATCAAAAAGGTCTAACGGCGGCGGTTCTCGATCGAAATGTGAACGGTGAGTTAATTAGAAAAGCCGGGGTTATGGCAGTTGTGCGAAATGGCGGTGTTGTGGCTAAGGGAGATCAGATTGATGTGCGATTGCCCGAGGAGCCCTACGAAAAGCTAGAGAAAGTCTAATGCTAACAAGGAGCAATATTGAAACTCAAAGCGTGGCTGTTCATTGGTTCAATTCTTTTTCCTGTATCTGGTGTACCTGGTGAATCTGTAAACAAACACTATAGTTCGGTGGGCATCGGATTTCAGTATGCCATTGCAGGCGTTAAATTCGGTCTGGAAGGTGATATCAACAATTATTACGGTTCTGTGGGGCCGGGTGCTTATGCGGCCGGGGTTGAACGCCCAGTTTCACCATCTGGTAAAATTACAATCGGAGCCGTGGTTGGAGGATTCCTGATAATACCGTATGGAGCGGTTAATATTAACTACCACCTTAATGGATACCGCAACAAAGGGTGGGTGTTGGGCGTTGATGCCGGAGGTTTTTTTAACCCTTTTTACCATGAAAATACTGAAAATGACGAAGCAAAAAGAATATATTCTCTTGTCTTTGTCAATTTAGGTTACAAGTTCTAGGTTGCTTGTTTTGGCTTGAAATGGATTTAAAGCCAAAAACACATTATAAATCAGTTCAGCCGATCGTAATGCGGAAGATGTGACGAGGCGGAGACATAGAGGATAAACCGCGATGACAATTCAAGGTGGATGTTTATGCGGCAAGGTTCGTTACCCGGACTTGCATATATTCGTGGGCTCCAAGGCTGAATGGTATGATATCGCTGATGATCTTCCACAGTTTGAGAAGCGGCCTCCGGATACCTGGAAAGCACAAAAGCAAAACGTCTGGAGCAAATGATCTCGGAGCTGAAGCAAGGCGGTATTTATTTGAAGATGTCTCATCCGGTTTCAGCCAAAAAATAGTCATGGCTGTAGTCAGCTTCCAAAATCGCACGCAGGCACACAAGACAGGCTCTGTTCGGTCGCTTTCTGACGAGCTGGGGTAAATTCACAATCAGTAATTCCGGAGGAACGATGGACGTCCACGAAAACTGGAGAGACGTGAAAACGCTTTTCCGTGATTCATTCAAGTCGTCTTTTCACTATGCCATCGCAACGGTGACTGAAGACGGCGAACCTCACGTTACACCGATCGGCTCGTTGATTCTTGGTAAGCCAGGGGAAGGCTTTTACTTCGAAAAATTCACGCAGCATCTCCCCAGAAACATCGGCAAGAACAGCCGTGTTTGTGTTCTTGCTGTAAACAGTTCCCGGTGGTTTTGGATAAAATCGCTTTTGGGTGGCAAATTTTCCTTGCCGCCGGCTGTGCGCCTGCACGGCACCGCCCAGGAACTGCGTCCTGCCACCGAGCGCGAAATGGCGCGTTGGCAAAAGCGGGTCAGTTCGGTACGTTTCACCAAAGGGCACAGGCTGATGTGGAGCGAAATGAGCATGGTGAGGGTGATCAGGTTCGATCGCATCGAACCGGTCCGTATCGGGCGAATGACACAGGGGCTTTGGCAAGGCGTGGCGGAGATCAGTCGTATTTAAACCTAAGCGTCAACAAGATGATGACTTACCACCGTGAGTAATATATTACATAAACTGGGCCTAGTGCCGTTCTTTACACAGCAATTAACCGATGCCGGTCTGTTGCAGGATCGGCTCGGGCGTGTGACGTCCGTCCAGCGTTCGAAAACCACCGTCGTCTGTGAGTCGGGGGAGCACTTTGTAGAACTCTCGCCGGTCTTGCTTCGGTCGGCGGCTATTGATCGACCGACTGTGGGCGACTGGGTAGTGCTGGATGAGTCGCTTTCGAGAATTGAGCAGGTCCTGGCGCGGAAAAGTCTCTTCAAGCGTTTGGGCGCTGGCGTAAACAGCGAGATTCAGCCAATAGCGGCGAATATCGATATCCTTTTTATCGTCACCTCCTGCAACGAAGAGTTTAAGGAATCCCGCCTCGAGCGTTACCTGGCATTGTGTGACGAGGCGGGGGCCATGCCTGTCATCGTGCTGACCAAAGCCGATCTGGTTGACGAGACGGATAGTTACGTGCGTTGTGCACGCAGCGCCCAGGCCGGCGTGCCGGTTGAAACGGTGAATGCTCTCGACCCGGCCACGCTCGACGGCGTTCGTTCCTGGATCGATGACACCTCTACCGTTGCGCTCGTCGGTTCATCCGGGGTCGGCAAGTCGACACTCCTGAATACATTGGCGGGATTCTCATTAACAGCGACCGGCGACATTCGCGAGCAGGATAAAAAAGGCCGCCATACCACGACTCATCGAGAGTTACACATCCTGCCTTCCGGAGGGCTGCTTGTCGATGTTCCCGGTATGCGCGAGTTGCGGGTGGCCGAGATCGATCAGTCGATCGGAACGGTTTTCGAGGACATAGAGCGACTGGCAGGAAAATGCAAGTTTGGTGACTGTAAACACGAAACCGAGCCCGGCTGTGCAGTGCTTGAGGCCATAGCAGACCATAAAATCGATAGCCGCAGATTGGCCAATTACAAAAAACTGCTGCGCGAGAATGCGCTGGCGACAACAACGCTGGCCGAGAAACGTTCGCAGGGGCGGAACTTTGCGAAAATGGTAAAAGAGGTCAAGCTGATCAAGCAGAAAAGGGGTGATGTTTAACTGTTTATCAGCAACGCCTGTCATAGGGCTGCCTTTCTAACGGAATCCAAACCAGCGCAAATACGGGCATCAGGCAATAAACCGGGGTAAAAAATGCGGCAAGGAGAATTGATCTTTTTCTGTGGAAAAATGGGCGCGGGCAAGACCACCCGAGCGCGTGACATTGCCGGGCAACGCAATGCCGTACTACTTTCAGAAGACGAGTGGCTGGCGTCGATCTACCCAAACCAAATCACTTCCCTGCAAGACTATATTCACTATTCCGGCCTGCTTAAGCCTCCAATGAAGAAGCTGGTTCAGTCGATCCTGGCAGTGGGAACGGATGTGGTCATGGACTTTCCGGCGAATACAGTTCAGCAAAGAGAATGGTTCAGGCGTATTTTTTCAGAGCTTCAGGCGCCTCATCAGTTGATCCACATCGATCTGCCAAATGACGTTTGCCTGAAGCAGCTTGCCAAAAGGCGCGCCGAACAGCCACAGAGAGCGGCAACGGATACGCTGGAGATGTTCGAGCAGGTGACGAGGTATTTTGTCTCACCGACGGCTGACGAGGGTTTTAATACGACAGTCGTTGGCAAGGATGTATAACAAACGCCGCTGATCGAGAGGTGTTCCGCTGAACGTGGCGTATGACCTTCAGCTACTGACACAAGGTTGTCAGTAGCGCTGTTACATACTCCGGCTTTCAGCCAGATCCGGAGGTCATCATGATGGAATTCAACGGCAAAGTCGCTTTTGTCACGGGAGCCGGCACCGGCAATGGGGAGGCTATTGCAGAACGCCTGTACGCCGACGGGGCTTCGGTGGTGCTCAGCAGTCGTCGCCTCGAACCGGTGACGCAGGTTTGCAGAAGAATCGATCCGCGAGGCGAGCGAACACTCGCGCTCGAGGCGGATGTGCGTGATCCGCAAGCCATGTCGTCAGCGGTAAAGCAGACTATCGAGCGCTTCGGCAAACTGGATCTGGCGGTGAATAACGCCGGCATAACTGGCCCGGCCGGCGTCGCGGTTCAGGATATCGACGCCGAGCTATGGCGCGAGGTCATAGACACGGATCTCACCGGCATCTTCAACGCCATGAAGTACGAAATCCCCGCCATGCTTGCCAACGGTGCCGGCGCTATCGTGAATTTGTCCTCCGCCAACGGCCTGGTCGGTCTGCCCGGCATGGCCGCCTACACCGCCGCGAAACACGGCGTTATCGGCTTGACCCGATCGGCCGCCCTGGAACTGGCCGCGTCCGGTATCCGTGTCTGCGCGGTTGCGCCGGGTTACGTTGCGACCCCGCGGATCATGGATTCCGGCAAGGAAGTGACGGACTGGATGGCCAGCGTGCACCCGATGAAACGCCTCGCTACGCGTGAGGAGGTCGCCGACCTCGTGGCGTATCTGTTGAGTGAACGCGCCGCGTTTATCACCGGCAGTGTTCACTCCATAGACGGCGGGTACACCGCGCAATAAGTGAGACTCAACTGGAGCCAGGCGGTCGCGTCTATAAGATTATGTGCTTATAACATTACCGCTTAGATGCCTTGAGCCCCATTCATGGAGCGCGTTAATCACAGGGGCCAGCGTATTGCCGTATTCGGTCATCGAGTACTCCACTTTGGGCGGCACTTCAGGGTATACCTTTCTGGAGATCAGCTTGTCTGCTTCGAGTTCACGAAGTTGCTTGGTCAGCATGCGTTGCGTGATTCCAGGCATTAACTGGCGCAATTTATTAAACCGAATGGTTTCGGAAAGCAGGTGATACAAAATGACTCCTTTCCATTTGCCTCCAATCAGTTCCAGTGCTGCCTCGACCGGGCAGCCCTCATTGCAATCGTATCGTGTATGAGCCATTGGTCTATCCATTAGTATCCATTTTGATACTACATACCATTTTTGTGCGTACTTGTCAGTATTGATGGTACAGCTTATGTTGTCTTCACTCGTACAGCAAGGGGAGCCACGGTTCTGAGCTCCCGGAACATGACAGGAGACAAACTATGAAGGCTGTTGCTTATAAAGCGCCAGGTAGCATTGATCGCGAGGATGCCCTGCAGGACATCGCTCTGGATAAACCCGAAGCAAAAGGCCGCGATCTGCTGGTCAAGATCCATGCTGTTTCGGTTAACCCCGTTGACTATAAAGTCCGGATGGGTGTGGCGCCCCAGGGGGAGGAATGGAAAGTCCTTGGATACGACGCCGCCGGCGTCGTGGAAGCGGTAGGGCATGAAGTACAGAGGTTTAAACCGGGCGATGCAGTTTGGTATGCCGGTTCGATTTCCAGGCCTGGCACCAACAGCGAATACCATCTTGTCGATGAAAGGATTGTCGGGCACAAACCTGCCAGCCTTAATGCCGCTGAAGCAGCAGCGCTTCCATTAACGACGATTACTGCCTGGGAGATGTTATTCGATCGGCTGGATGTCAAACGTCCGACTGCAGAAGGCGGGAGTAACATCCTTGTCATTGGGGGAGCCGGCGGTGTCGGCTCCATTGCCATTCAACTATTGAGAACACTGACTGATCTAACAGTTATCGCGACAGCATCGCGTCCTGAAACCCGCAACTGGGTCCTTGACTGTGGCGCACACCATGTAATAGACCACCGCCAGCCGCTGCCGTCACAGGTAGAAGCGTTGGGTATTGGCGCTCCGGGTTTCGTGTTCTCGACAACGCATACCGACAGGCACTTCGCAGAAATCATCGAACTGATCGCACCGCAGGGGCGTATTGGCATCATTGATGATCCGGATGAACTGGACGCGACGCTGCTCAAACGGAAGGCCTTGTCGCTTCATTGGGAGCTGATGTTTACACGCCCACTCTATGAGACAGCCGATATGGCGGAACAAGGCAGGCTGCTGAATGAAGTCGCGTCACTGGTTGATGCAGGGCGTATTCGATCCACAGCGACTGAAGTTGCCGGCAAGATCAATGCAGCCACATTAAAAAAAGCTCACGCAAAAATTGAAAGCGGTTCAGCACGTGGGAAAATTGTGCTCGAAGGATTCTGACATGAATAATACAAATTTGATTTCAATCGTTTTTCTTTCCATGTTTCGGCCACACGAGAAACGTGATGGATAAGCTTGCATCAGAATCAGGCCTCTGCCGTATGCGTCAGTCTTCAAAGGCAATCCGTCAAGGGGCAACGATTCTGTCATGTCGATTCCGGGCGTTCTCGTTCGTCGGATAGATAAGCTTGGACCGAATCAGCCGCTACGGTTGGCGCGCCAGCCCGACTCAGCGATACATTGCGCTGCTCATCATCAGACAGAACAGGAGATCATCATGACAACTGAAACAGGTACAGTCCGGCTGCACAGAGTGCTGCGGGCGCCGGCCGATCGCGTCTATAAAGCGTTTACCGACAAAAGCGCTCTGGAGTATTGGCTGCCTCCGTTCGGCTTTACCGGCACGATCCATGAAATAGACGTCCGGGTCGGTGGCGGTTACCGGATGTCGTTTACGAATTTTGGAACCGGCAGCAGTCATTCATTTACGGTCGAATATGCAGAGCTGATCCCCGGTAAACGGATTCGTCATACGGATCGCTTTGACGATGAAAATCTTCCCGGAGAGATGCTGGTTACCATCGACCTGGCTGACGTGATGTGTGGTACGGAAATCAGCATTGTTCAGGAAGGCATTCCCTCGGTGATTCCGGTTGAAATGTGCTACCTGGGGTGGCAGGAATCGCTTGAGCAGCTTGCCCACCTGGTCGAACCGGAAATCCCCGACAACGGCTGAGCCGGAATCGGGATTTTAGCGCTGGCTGATTTAAAGAGACGCTTTGCTAAATCCTCGCGGCCAGAGCCAGATAAACGCTTGCTTCCACCAGTTGATTGGTCGCGCCCAGGGTGTCACCGGTAATGCCGCCGAGCTTGCGACGGAAATACCACTGTGCTCCCAGTGTCGCCAAAAAAGCGATGATCAGGGCGGGCCATAAAGTTCCCGGTAACAGCAGCCAGAGAAGCCCGCAATAAATCGTTGCCGCGCCGAGACGTGCCGGGGTTACCTGCGCGGCAAAGGGTTTACCGGTGCCTTGTTCGCGGATGTAGGTGTTGAAGTAAATCAAAGGCAGGCTGGAAAAGCGCGCCAGGCTATGCGCCAGAATCAGTGCGGAAAAAACCAGCGGTGCAGGGATTTCCGCTAAGGCAAAAATCCGCAGCAGGACGCCGAGCAATAATGCAACGGTTCCATAAGTGCCGATACGGCTGTCGCGCATGATCTCGAGCTTGCGTTCCAGGCTAAAGCCGCCGCCGATGCCGTCGGCGCTGTCAGCCAGACCGTCTTCATGGAAAGCGCCGGTCAGCAGAACGGTCGCCATTACGCAAAGGGTGGCACTCAGGAGCGGTTCAAAGAAATGCAGACTGACGGCCATGGCCGCCGCTGCGGCCAGACCCACCAGGGTGCCGACCAGCGGAAACCAGGCCGTGCTGCGGCCAAGCGCCTCACCACTGTGATCGACGCCGGCCGGGCAGGGCAGGCGGGTCAGAAACGTCTGCGCGACGAAATAGTCATTGATAAAACGGCGTATGGAGGATTGCGGCATGCTGGCGGGTCGGCTGAGGCTCAGGGCTTGTCGTATGAAACCGAGTATGGCAAAAACTTCCGTTCCAGGAAATCCAGAAACACTCTGACCTTGGCCGGCAGATATTTGCGGTGCGGGTAGACCGCGTGGATCTGCTGCCGTTCGATGTCGTAATCGGTCAGCAAAGGAACCAGGCGTCCGTCTTCGATATCCTGCTCGATCATAAATGCGGAAAGGCGCGCGATGCCGCCGCCCAAGCGTGTGTACTCGTGCAGTGCGTCAACATTGTCCGTGACGAAGCGTCCCTGCACATCGATGAGCTCGCTGCCGTGCCGGCTGTCGAATCGCCATTGATTGAAGGCGTCGCTGGTCGACAGGCGCAGGCAATGGTGATCGTAAAGGTCGGCGGGTTTGCCGGGCCTGCCGTGGTTTTGCAGATAAGCGGGGCTGGCGCAGATCAGGCGCGGACTTTCGCCGAGTTTGCGTTTGATCAGGCTGCTGTCCTGCAGCGGCCCGAGCCGGATCGCCACATCCACGCCTTCCCTGATCAGATCGACCGCCCGCCCGGTGAGCTGCAGATCGAGGCTCAGTTCCGGATAGTGCGCCTGAAACTCATCGAGCAGGGGAAGGAGTTGGTGCTTGGCGAAGCCGGCCGTGCTGTTGACGTGCAGCGTGCCGACGGGCTGCCGGGAAAAACCGGTCAGGGAGGCTTCCGCGTTTGCAATGTCACTGAGTATTTCAAGACAATGCTTGAAATAGATTTCCCCGCCTTCGGTCATATTCAGGGTTCGGGTCGTGCGGTTCAGCAGGCGAACGCCGAGACGCGCTTCGAGCCGCGAGAGCAGTTTACTTACCGCCGACGGCGACAGATCGAGCTGGCGGCCTGCGGCGCTGAAGCTTTGCAATTGCACGGTTGCCACGAAAACCTGCATTTCGGCCCATTTGTCCAAGTCGTCCCCTTTTTTATGAATTATTTTCACAATTGATTTGATGAATTTCCTATTTATCACAAATTAGTGCCTGAGATACATTGCACGGGTATTTTCCAGGGAGAAACCGATGAGCGACGTGGTTGAGGTCAGGTTATTTTTCAATTTTCGCAGTCCCTACTGTTATCTGGCGAGCAAAACGCTTTGGCCAATCGTTGATCAGTTCCGCACCCGCCTGCTGTGGCGGCCGGTCGGCGGCTGGGATCTGCGTTCTACGCCCGAAGTGGCGAAAAGCAAACTGCCACTGGTGCGCCAGGATGTTGCCCGGTTTGCCCGGCATATGGGCATACCGTTTAATCCGCCGCCCATGACAACCGAACCGACCTTGGCGGCGCTGGGTTCGTTGCTGGCCGAACAGCAGGGATTGCTGCGCCCGTATATCGTCGAGGTTATGCGGGCTGAATGGGCCGAAGGCCGGGACATCGGCGATCCGCAGGTGTTGCTGGCGGTGGGTGAGCGCATCGGTTTGTCACGCCAGGCGTTGACGGCTGCGTTCAGCGATGATGCCGGGCGCAGGCAGCTCGCCGACAACGCTCAGGAAGCGGCCGATCTGGGTGTGATCGGCGTACCGACTTTCGTCATAGGCGAAGAAGTGTTCTGGGGGCAGGACCGGATCGATTTTGTTCTGCATGAACTGCGGGAGCGCTGGGCCGGATTGCCGGCGCCCGACTCGTCAAAATCAGTCAGCGAGACTTCTGATGACAACAATCGTACTTTATGACAAGCCGGAGTGCCCGTTTTGCTGGAAAGTCCGGCTGGCGCTGTTTGAGACCGGCCGGGAAGTCGAGCTGCGCGATTCGCAATCGCCCGAGCATCGGTCTGTCTGGCAGGCCTTGACGCCCGGCGCGACCGTGCCGGTGCTGCTCGATGGCGATCTGGTGGTTTATGAATCGAACGTGATTCTGGAGTATCTGGCCGATATCGCTGCCAGTTTTTTACCTGAAAATCCCCGTGAGCGCGTTCGTTCGCGACTGCTCAACAGCTACAGCGACGGTGCGATCGGCCCGGCACTGCGCGAGGTGATCTTCGAAAAAAGAGATAAGCCGCCAGCGGACTGGGATCAGGCACGTATCCGTAACGGCGTGACCGCTTTCGAGGAACGCCTGGAATACCTGGCCGAACAGCTCGGCGACGGGGAATTCTTCGGCGATCGCTATTCCCTGCCGGAGTGCGCCCTGACCGCGCGTTTTGCCCTGGCGGAGGCGTATGGCGTCGCCATCCCGGACCGATTCGGAAATTTACAAGCCTGGTTTGCCCGGATGAAAGCCCGCCCGGCTTATCGGGCGACCGCGCCACGGCACTGGTTCGGCTGAAGGACGCGGTTTGCCGGTTGAAATAGACAGGGCAATCCTTCCATAATGCCTGTTTGACTGACTCGATAGGTACAGGCACGCGACATGGGCAATATACTTAAAAATCTTCCCGTTAACGAAAAAGTCGGCATCGCCTTCTCAGGCGGTCTGGATACCAGCGCCGCGCTGTTATGGATGCGTGACAAGGGCGCGGTGCCCTACGCGTATACCGCGGACCTGGCTCAGCCGGACGAGAGCGACTACGATGCGATCAAGGAGCGCGCCATGGCATTCGGCGCCGAGGCCGCCCGCCTGATCGACTGCAAAGAGCAACTGGTGCAGGAGGGCTTTGCCGCCTTGGCCTGCGGTGCTTTCCATGTCAGCTCCGGTGGCGCGACGTACTTCAATACAACGCCTCTCGGCCGGGTGGTCACGGGTACGATGCTGGTCAACGCGATGCGGGAAGACGGCGTGAATATCTGGGGCGACGGCAGTACCTACAAGGGTAATGATATCGAGCGCTTCTACCGCTACGGTCTGCTGGTCAATCCTGGCCTGAAAATCTACAAGCCCTGGCTGGATCAGGCCTTTATCGACGAACTCGGCGGGCGTGCCGAAATGAGCGCGTTTATTACCGAGCGCGGCTTGTCGTACAAAATGAGCGCGGAAAAAGCCTATTCCACCGACTCGAATATCTGGGGCGCAACGCATGAGGCCAAGGATCTGGAGTTCCTGAACAAGGGGATGAAAATCGTTGAGCCGATCATGGGAGTTCCTTTCTGGCGGCCCGAGGTCGAAATCGCTGCCGAAGAGGTGACGATCCGCTTCGAGGAGGGCGTGCCGGTTGAGATCAACGGTCAGACTTATGCCAGCGCCGTCGACTTGGTGCTGGCCCTGAACGAGATCGGTGGCCGACACGGTTTCGGTATGAGCGACCAGATTGAGAACCGTATTATCGAGGCCAAGAGCCGCGGTATTTACGAAGCGCCGGCAATGGCCTTGTTGTATGTCTGCTATGAGCGTCTGGTCAACGGCATACATAATCAGGATACCATCGAAGTCTATCG
>JAGRHW010000280.1 GCA_020444765.1 Gammaproteobacteria bacterium
TTCCTTGAGTTTTTTCCAGCGGCCCAGTTCGGAAAAGACTTTTTCCTGGGCCTTTTCGCGAATCGAGCAGGTGTTGAGCAGGAGTATATCGGCCTGCTCCGGATCATCGGTGATGACCGCGCCCTCGGCATCGTTCAATACGTCCAGCATTTTCGCCGAATCGTATTCGTTCATCTGACAACCATGGGTCTTGATAAAAATTCTGCGTGACATCAAACGGTCTGTATCTCTGACAAAGGCCGATTATACTGTTTTTTTTCGATTGATACCTGCTTGCATCAAGGCAAACCGGCATTTGTTCCCGGGAACCTCCCTGACAATTCGTCAAGCAACGTGGCTTTGCGGAAAATTTTCCGTTTTTATCTACTGTTAGCGCAGATTTTTTGCCCGCAAACCCGCTCCCCTCCGGCCTGGAAAAACTGCTACAGTATGCGCAAATCAACCTGAGAGACGCAACGAACATGAGTTCGATCACGCTGAGTTATGCAGGCAGTTTGCTGGATCGGGCCAGCGCATTGCGAAAAGACCCCAGCTGGGTCGAAAAACAACTCGCTGATCCCGACTCCCTGATCATTCCCTTCTGGCGCGGTCAAATTGCCGTGCATATGCTGGGCGATCGGGAGCTCGATCATCAACCCCTGTTGATCCGCTCGGAAGATTTTCAAAAAATCCCGCTGGACGCCGAATTCACGGTTTATCTCGGCCAGGAAAACCGCCACGCGATTTTCGCCATGGATTTTTCCTCGCTCGAGGAGCACGACTTTCCTTTCGTCAAGGAAGAGGCCCGTCTACAGGATTTACGGCAGGCCGTGCACACCCTCGATCCGTCACACAGCGCCATGCTCGGTTTCGGCAAGTCCATTCTTCACTGGCACCGGCATCACCGCTTTTGCGGCAAATGCGGACACCCGACCGTCAGCAAATACGGCGGGCATATGCGTGAATGCACAAACCCGGATTGTAACGAACAGGGTTTCCCGCGCATCGACCCGGCGGTGATCATGCTGGTCACCAGCACCTGCGAAACCACCGGTGAGGCACGCTGCCTGCTCGGCCACAGCAGCCGCTTCCCGCACAAGGTTTATTCGACGCTGGCAGGCTTCGTCGATCCCGGCGAAAGCCTCGAGGAAGCGGTCGCCCGCGAAATTCTCGAAGAAGCGGGCATCAAAGTCGGCAACATCAGCTACCGCGGTTCACAGCCCTGGCCGTTTCCCTCGCAGATCATGCTGGGATTTCGGGCCGAAGCCAAAAACAACGAGATCTGCATCGACCAGGATGAGCTGGTCGACGCCCGCTGGTTCAGTGCCGCCGAACTGCGCCAGGGTGGCGACTGGGGCGATGAAAGCTACGATTTGTGGCTGCCTCGGAAGGATTCGATCGCCCGGTTTCTGATTAACGAATGGCTGGCCGAACATTGATTTTGCAATAAGAAAGAAATCGGGCTGTCAACCTTAAACCGTTAAATCTATTAAAAATCCGACTCAATCCATGGATCGAAGTCCGGCAAAGCAATACTATCAGCGGTTACATTCACCCGGCTTTCTCGAAACCGGCAAGTCTTGACCCAATCAGGAGAAGGAAACAGTGATCACAAGTAGATCGTGTATTCAGAAAACAGCATGCCGTACATTGCTGGCAGGAGCACTTGCTACAGCCGGTACTACAGCCGCTTTTGCGGCACCGGACCAGGCCCAGACCGACGCCCTGAACGCTCTTTATACCAGCCTCAACGGCGCTAACTGGGTCGACAACACCGGCTGGAACACGGACACCGACCCCTGCAGCTGGTTTGGCGTCACCTGTGACGGCGCCGGCGCCAATGTCACTCAAATCAATCTGCAAGATAACCGGCTGGTCGGCACTATACCAGCCAGTATTACTGACCTGAGCCAGCTCCAGATACTCGTTCTGCAGAATAATTCACTCGGCGGCTTCAGCATTCCCGCGGTCCTCGGCAGCATGACGCAGCTCCGGGAGTTATACCTGAACGACACCGGCCTGCAGGGAGCGATACCGGCAGAACTCGGTCAGTTGACAAACCTGCGCACCCTGGCGCTGGACGACAACCGGCTCTCAGGCCAGATCCCCGCAGAGCTTGGCAACCTGGTGAATCTGGTCAACCTGCGCCTCTACGGCAATCTGCTGACCGGCCCTGTCCCGGCCAGCTTCGGCAATCTGACTGAGCTGAGAAACCTCGGTCTCAACCGCAACGCGCTGGCCGGCCTGATCCCTTCCGAGCTGGTCAACCTGTCGGCTCTGGAAACCCTGAATCTCGACTGGAACGCGCTGCACAGCACCGACGCCACTCTCAACACCTTTATCAACCAGAAAGCCGATGTCACCTGGGAGACGACTGACTACATCGACACCCAGACACTCGATGCGGCGGTACGCCCGTCGGTGGTCGGCGAGACGGCCATCCGCCTGCAGTGGGATCAGCGCAATACAACCCCAGCCACCGAGGGAGGCTATAAAATCTATCAGGCCTCCGCCCCGGAAGGCCCCTATGTCTTTTTGAAAAAGGTACCGCTCAAGCAATCCTCGTCGACTCTGGTCGACAATCTGCAAGCGGCCACGACCTACTATTACCAGGTGCGCAGCTACACCGACGATAACCCGCTGCATATTCTGCCGTTTGATCTGGACAGCGATGGCGGATTTTACGATCCGCACGAAGTCACCACCCTGGCCGCCGGCAGTGGTAATGCAAACGTGGATATGACACCTGATGCCGAGGAGCCGGGCGACAACACTGGGACCGGCGGAACCGATAACGGCAATGGAAGCAGCAGTGGTGGCGGTGGCGGCGCACTGGCCTACCTGCTTTTCGTGCTGCTGGGCACGATGCTGCGCCGGTCCGCTTATCGGCGCGACGCATGACTTAAATCTTCAGCGGGCTATGGAAGACGGAAAAGGCGTTATAAATATAACGCCTTTTTTAATGCCCGGCTTTCTGCCGGTACGAATACCTGGAGCGCCTCGGTCAGCCGCCATCCTGGAGTTTTTTGCGCAGAATCTCATTCAATTGCGCTGGATTGGCCTTGCCGCCAGAGGCTTTCATCACCTGACCGACAAAAAATCCGAGCAGCTTATCCTTGCCACCCCGGTACTGGTCAACCTGCGCGGGATTGGCCGCGATCACCTCATCGATCATCGCCTCGATGGCCGAAGTGTCGGTAATCTGCACCAGACCCTGCTTTTCGATGATCTCATCGGCATCGCCCTCGCCGTTCCACATCGCCTCGAAGACCTGTTTGGCGATCTTGCCGGAAATGGTGTTATCGGCGATACGGGCCAGCAGACCGCCAAGCTGCGAAGCGCCGATGCGGCTTTGTGAAAGCGCCAGCCCGTCCTTGTTTAACCGCCCGGACAACTCGCCACTGATCCAGTTGCAGGCCAGCTTGCTCAGCGAAGCATTCTCCGAGACAGCTGCCTCGAAGTATTCGGCCTGCTCGCGGTCCTGGGTCAACGTGGCCGCGTCGTCTTCCGGCAAACCGTACTGGTCGACAAAACGCTGCCGCCTGGCATCCGGCAGTTCCGGCAAATCGGCCCGGACAGACTCGATGAAGGCCTCACTGAGTTCGACCGGCAGCAGATCCGGATCGGGAAAATAGCGATAATCGTTGGCTTCTTCCTTGCTGCGCATCGAGCGGGTTTCATCGAGATCGGCATCGTACAGCCGCGTTTCCTGAACGACCTCGCCGCCGGCCTCGAGAATATCGATCTGCCGCTCGATCTCGAAGTTGATCGCCCGCTCCAGAAAACGAAACGAGTTGACGTTCTTGATTTCCGCACGGGTACCGAGCGCTTCGCCGGGCAGGCGCACCGACACGTTCGCATCGCAGCGGAACGAACCTTCCTGCATATTGCCGTCGCAGATATCGATATAACGGACCAGCGAATGGATCTTGCGCGCATAGGCCACGGCTTCTTTCGCGGACGACATATCCGGTTCGGAAACGATTTCCAGCAACGGTGTGCCGGCCCGGTTCAGATCCACGCCGGTCATGCCGTGATAGTCTTCGTGCAACGATTTCCCGGCGTCCTCTTCCAGATGCGCACGGGTCAGCCGGACGGATTTCGTGCTGCCGTCTTCCAGACGGATATCGACCACGCCGGGACCGACGATCGGCAGCTCCATTTGCGAAATCTGATAGCCTTTCGGCAGGTCCGGATAGAAATAGTTTTTACGCGCAAACACCGAACGCCGGCCGATCTTCGCGCCGGTCGCCAGACCGAACCTGACCGCCATCCTGATCACTTCCCCGTTAACCACCGGCAGCACGCCCGGCAGGCCGAGATCGACGGCATTGGCCTGCGTGTTCGGCGGTGCGCCAAACGCCGTGCTCGATCCGGAAAAAATTTTGCTTTTACTCGATAGCTGAGCGTGAATCTCCAGCCCGATGACCGCTTGCCACTGCATCATTGTGCCCCTTAATTGAATTGCTGCGGAAACCGGCGGTGCCAGTCCGTGCGCTGCTGGTACTGATGAGCGATATTCAATAATTTCGCTTCGGTAAAATAATTCGAGATCAGTTGTAAGCCCACCGGCAAACCGTCACTAAAGCCGCATGGCACGGAGATGCCCGGCAGCCCGGCGAGGTTGGCGGTAATGGTATAGATATCGTTGAGGTACATCGCCACCGGATCATCGGCATTGGCGCCAAGTTCGAACGCAGTGCCAGGCGCGGTCGGTCCGGCGATCACATCCACCGATTCGAAGGCGGTGCGGAATTCATCGCTGATCAAACGGCGGATCTTCTGCGCCTTGAGGTAATAGGCGTCGTAATAACCCGCTGACAAAGCATAGGTGCCGACCAGAATCCGGCGCTTGACCTCATCGCCAAAACCTTCGCCTCGTGAGCGCTTGTACAGGTCTTCCAGGTCCGCTGGATTCTCGCAGCGGTAGCCGAATCGAACACCATCGAAACGCGACAGATTGGACGAAC
>JAGRHW010000281.1 GCA_020444765.1 Gammaproteobacteria bacterium
TTATTTCGCGGGGCAGATCAACGGCACCACGGGCTATGAAGAAGCCGCCGCGCAGGGCCTGCTGGCCGGCGCCAATGCGGCACTCAAATCGCTCGGCCGGGAAGGCTGGTATCCGGAGCGCCATGAAGCCTATATCGGTGTGATGGTCAGTGATTTGATTTCCCGCGGTACCAATGAACCCTACCGGATGTTCACCAGCCGGGCCGAATACCGCTTGATGCTGAGGGAAGACAATGCCGATTCACGTCTGACCGAATACGGACGCAAGCTGGGGCTGGTCGACGAGCGGCGCTGGCGGGCGTTTTGTGAAAAACAGACCGCCATCGAAACGCTTTCCGACCAACTGGCGTCAACGTGGGTCAGGCCGGGAACAGCGGCTGCGGAAAGGCTGGCGGAGCTGGCCGGCAAACCCTTGAGCCGGGAACGTCGTGCGTCGGAGTTGTTGAAGATGCCGGAAGTCAGTCTGGCGAATCTTCTCGAGATTACCGGACTGGATGAGCCGGCGCCGGATTCCCAGGTTGTGGATCAGGTGGAAATCAAAGCCAAGTACGCCGGTTATGTGGACCGGCAGAAAGACGAGATTGAGCGGGCTGCCAAACAACTCGGTAAAACCATTCCTGATGATCTGGACTACAGCGGCGTCAGCGGTTTGTCGAGTGAAGTGCGGCAAAAGCTGCTTGAGCAAAAACCGGCGACTATCGGCCAGGCGGCTTTGATTCCTGGCGTTACGCCGGCGGCGGTCTCGCTGCTGCTCGTTCATCTGAAAAAGCACAGTCTGAAAAAACAGCTGGCCAATTGATCGTCGCTGAATGGACGCACGCGAAATCTTGCAGCAAGGATTGCGACGGCAAAACCTGTCGTTAGACGAACAGCAATGCGACCAGTTGATTCAGTTTGTCGGGCAACTGAAGAAATGGAATTCGGTTTATAATCTGACCGCGGTGCGCGATGAGCTAAACATGGTCAGCCGCCATTTGCTGGACAGTCTGACAGTCGCGCCGTTTGTGCAGGCATTTTCTGCGATTGCCGATCTTGGCAGCGGTGGTGGATTGCCGGGGATTCCACTGGCGATTGCGTTTCCGCAAAAAAAATTCTCGCTGCTGGACAGTAACTCGAAAAAAACCCGTTTTCTGGTGCATGCCGCGGCCACGCTCGGTCTGAGAAATGTCAGCGTCGTTCATCAGCGAATCGAGGACTTTTCGCCGGAAAATAAATTCGATTGCCTGGTGGCACGCGCCTTCGCGGCGCCACAGAAGATTATGCAAATGGCCGGTCATTTATGCAGCGAGGAGGCCAGCCTCGTGCTGATGGTCGGGCATCTGGACGGGCTCGATCTTTCTAACGGGAACGGGTTTTATTGGCACTCGACAACGCGCGTGGATGTGTATAATGAACCTTCAATCCGTCATGTAGTAGTATTTGCAAGACGCGGACAGCGTTAGTACCGCTTCAAGGTGATCGACACGACATCACTACAGTCTTTTCCCGGATAGCACGAGTCATCTAAGCCTATGAGCAGGATAATCGCAATTGCCAACCAGAAGGGCGGCGTGGGTAAAACCACCACCAGTGTCAATCTTGCGGCTGCACTCTCGATAATGCAACAAAGGATATTGCTGGTCGACCTCGACCCGCAGGGCAATGCCACCATGGGTTGCGGTATCGATAAATACAATCTTGAGAGCAGCGCCTGCGAGGTGTTGCTTGGGGAAAGCACGCTTCAGGAGAGCATCATAAGCGGCAGCGAGGCGAAGTTCGATGTCTTGCCGGCCAATGCCGATCTCACCGCGGCGGAAATCAGTCTGATGGATAAGCTGGCGCGTGAACAGCGCTTGCGCAACGCCCTGAAAGACGTGCAGGCTGATTATGACTACATCTTTATCGACTGCCCGCCGTCACTGAATATTCTGACATTGAATGCTTTTGTCGCCGCCGACAGCGTGTTGATTCCCATTCAATGTGAATACTATGCGCTGGAAGGTCTGTCGGCCTTGATGAAAACCATCGATGATGTGAGGCGAACGGTCAACCCCCAGCTAAAAGTCGACGGTTTGCTGCGAACCATGTTCGATGGCCGTAATAACCTTGGCAACGAAGTCTCTCAACAACTGACCCAGCATTTCGGTGAGCAGGTCTACCGGACGATTATCCCGCGCAATGTGCGCCTTGCCGAAGCACCGAGTCATGGGCAATCCATCGTTCAATATGACAAGGCCTCGCGGGGAGCGCTGGCCTATCTCGCACTGGCCGGCGAGCTGATACGTAAACATGCAAAAAACAGTGCCGCGCGCCCTGCTGTCCCGGCCTGACCCGTAACGGAGAAAACCCCAGATGTCGAAAAAGCGTGGACTAGGCAGAGGACTGGATGCCTTGCTCGGTGGTGTGGATCAAGCTGCTGCGGTCGCGGAGATAGAAGCGGATGATGAGGACATCAAGGAACCGCGGGGTCAATCCGGACTGACGATGGTGGCGATCGACCGTATCCAGCGGGGAAGCTATCAACCGAGGCGCTATTTCGACGAAGCAGCCCTGCAGGAACTGGCCGACTCGATTGTCAGTCAGGGAATGGTCCAGCCGGTGGTTCTGCGGCCTTTTGCCGATGGTTATGAACTGATCGCCGGAGAACGGCGCTGGCGGGCTGCGCAACTGGCCGGGATGCAGGAAGTTCCCGCGGTGATCCGGGAATACAGCGACGCCAATGCGGCTGCGATATCGCTGATTGAAAACATACAGCGGGAAAACCTGACTCCACTGGAAGAGGCCGGTGCACTGATCAGACTGCGGGACGAGTTCGGCATGAAGCACGACGAAATCGCCCAGGCGATCGGTCGCTCCCGCTCTGCTGTCACGAATCTGTTGAGATTGCTTGAGCTGCATGACGAGGTGAAACGGCTGGTTGATGACCGACAGCTCGACATGGGGCATGCGCGTGCTCTGCTTGGTGCCGATACCGAAGATCAGCCTGGTCTGGCGCGAAAAATAGCAGCCAAGAAACTGTCGGTCAGAGCCACCGAGGCCTTGGTCAAAAATTACCGCAATCCGTCCAGCAAGCCTGCGCAACGCCAGCCCTCTGTCGATCCGGATATTCAGGCGCTCGAGTTAAGGCTCGGTGATACCCTGGGCGCGACGGTTTCAATAAGCCACAAAACCAATGGCAGCGGCAAGCTCGAGATCAGTTACGCTTCGCTGGATGAGCTGGAAGGAATCCTGTCGCATATCAGTAATCACTAAAATAGAATGGTTAGTATCAGCTTTTTAAATAATCAAAATTGATTTGGCCAAATTTGGCAAAGCAACGATAAGCACCTGAATCCTCCGGCTTTTCCTCAGCCCGCTTTGTTTTTGGCCGGAGTGTTCTGCTGGGGCGGTCAAGTTTCCACGCTTGACCATTTATGGCACCAACTTTATACTGCGCCATCGCAATTTTGCCTCCCTGCGGGTCTGTCCGCGGTACAGTTTGACCAGGCAAAATCGATATGATTACCCGGGCTGCACATGCAAAAAGTCTCGAATACCAGATTGCTTGTGCGGCGGCTTTTGATAGCTCAAATGCTGGTGGTAATCGGGCTGCCGCTGCTTTTTCTGTTTAACGGAATACTTGCAGGCTACTCGGCATTGATCGGAACACTGACCTGTTTCGTTCCGAATGTATATTTCGTCTACCGCACATTCAAATTCAGTGGTGCACGATCAGCGAAGTTGATACTTCGCTCTTTTTATGCGGGTGAATCCCTAAAACTGCTGCTTACTGCAGTGTTTTTCGGGCTGGCTTTTGCCTTTGTCAAACCGATAGACGTTTTAGCTGTCTTTACCGGTTTCATCGGCGTTCAGGCAACAAGCTGGTTGGTACCTTGGTTGGTTGCGCGGAAGCGCAATTAAATACATAAAGAAAGAGTCTTATGGCCGCAGAAACTGAAACACTGACTACGACTGGTTACATTCAACACCATCTTCAGAACCTGACTCTGGGTGTTCATCCCGAGCACGGATTCGGCATAGCTCACGGCGCCAAGGAAGCACAGGAGATGGGCTTTTGGGCGATCCACCTCGATTCCATGTTCTGGTCGATTTCACTGGGTCTGTTTTTTATCTGGTTGTTCAAGAAAGGCGCAAGCAGGGCTACTTCCGGTGTGCCCGGGCCGATTCAGAACTTTGTCGAAATTCTGGTTGATTTCGCTGACAGCAGCGTCAAGGAAACCTTCCACGGTAAGAATGATCTGATAGGACCTCTCGCGCTGACCATCGCCGTCTGGGTTTTCCTGATGAACCTGATGGATCTGGTTCCGGTGGACTGGATTCCATCCCTGGCATCGGCTATCGGCATTCCGTACATGAAGGTCGTTCCGACCACTGATGTCAACGTTACTCTCGGTATGTCATTGTCGGTTTTCGCGCTGATTATTTACTACAGCATCAAGATCAAAGGTGTAAGCGGTTTTGCCAGTGAATTGACCTTGCAGCCATTCAGCAGCGACAACACCATTATCAAATACCTGTTTATCCCGGTTAATCTGCTGCTCGAGGGCGTAGGTCTGCTTGCCAAGCCGATATCGCTGGCCCTGCGACTGTTCGGAAACCTTTATGCGGGTGAGCTGATTTTCATCCTTATTGCTCTGTTGCCTTTTTATGTGCAGTGGATGCTTTCGGTGCCCTGGGCGATTTTCCACATACTGATTATCGTTCTTCAGGCATTTATTTTCATGATGCTGACGATCGTCTATCTGAGCATGGCGCACGAGCATCATTAATTTTTTACTTTTACATTTAAACATCACAGTCAGGAGTTGAAATGGAAACTGTAGTAGGTATGACAGCTATCGCTGTTGCATTGTTGATCGGCATGGGTGCGTTGGGAACAGCGATTGGTTTCGGTCTGCTGGGCGGACGATTCCTTGAAGGTGCAGCTCGCCAACCGGAAATGGTTCCCATGCTTCAAGTTAAAATG
>JAGRHW010000282.1 GCA_020444765.1 Gammaproteobacteria bacterium
ATGTATTCCAGCATCATAACGCCGGACAACAGCAGGGAGCTGGGGTTGACCTTGTTCAGGTTGGCGTATTTCGGCGCGGTGCCGTGGGTGGCTTCGAAAACGGCAACACTGTCCGCCATATTGGCGCCGGGCGCGATGCCGATGCCGCCGACTTCGGCCGCTGTCGCGTCTGACAGATAGTCGCCGTTGAGGTTGGTGGTCGCCAGCACGTCGAATTCAGCGGGACGCAATTGCAGTAACTGGAAGGTGATATCGGCGATGCGGTCCTTGATGAGAATCTTGCCTTCGGGCATCTTGCCGTCGTGCTTGTCCCACAGCTCGGCTTCGGTCACCACGTAATCGCGGAACTCTTCGGTGGCCACTTCGTAGCCCCACTTCATAAACGCGCCTTCGGTGAACTTCTGGATATTGCCTTTGTGAACGAGCGTGACGCTGGCGCGTTTCTGATCGATGGCGTGCTGGATTGCCTTGCGCACCAGGCGCTTGGTACCGAAAGCACTGATCGGTTTGATGCCGATGCCCGAGCCGTCAAAGAATTTCGCGCCCATTTCCTCACGCAGGAATTTCGTCAGCTTGGCGTTTTCCGCGGTGCCGGCTTCGTATTCGATGCCGCTGTAGACGTCCTCGGTATTTTCGCGAAAGATCACGACGTCAACGTCTTCCGGGTTTTTCATCGGTGAGGGTACGCCGGGGAAATAACGCACCGGGCGCACGCAGGCGTAAAGGTCAAGTTCTTGTCTGATCGATACGTTCAGTGAGCGGAAGCCGCCGCCGACCGGCGTGGTCAAAGGGCCTTTGATGGAGACGATCAGATCCTTGAGTGCGTCGATAGTCTCTGGCGGAAAGTAATTACCGTCGTAGATACCGGCGGCTTTTTCGCCCATATAAAGTTCGCACCAGGATATTTTGCGCGATCCATTGTAGGCTTTTTCGACGGCGGCGTCCCAGACCCGAAGGCACGCAGTTGTAATGTCCGGTCCGATGCCATCGCCCTCGATATAGCCGACGATCGGATTGTCCGCGACCTGCAGCTTGCCGTCGACAACCGTAATTTTCGTGCCGGTTTCCGGAATCTTGATATGTTGATAAGCCATGTATCCTCCGCTAAGCGTTAGAAAAAGGGTTAGTGTATAGAGCTATGCCAACCGGGGTTGGCGTGTTGTTGTGTTTTTCGGTCGGTTGAGAGCAACCGCGGGGTCTTTCTCATATTCCTGAACCGGTTATACAAGAGCCTGTTCAAAATCTCTGCTGCCGGCTTGCAGTGTGTCTCCGATTGTCCGGCCCGGACCCTGATTCCCGTCGCCTGGAATGATCACCTGCCGCGAATCAGCCGTATTACGTTCCGGCACAGCGGTTCCGCACAGGCTCTCAGAAACAGCGGGCGGTGCTGTGTCTGTGGCGATTATACCATTGAGTGCGACTGCTTGCTCATGTCAAAACGGTTTATCATTGCGGATACAGCCCGCGGCGGATGCGTTTGCTGTATCAACCAGTTTTCTATAGTTGTGGTAACGCTGTCTGCTGATGCCTCCGTCAGCGACAGCGGCGATAACCGCACATTGCGGCTCATGCGTATGGGTGCAGTTGTTGAACTTGCAGTTTGCCGAGGTTTGCCTGATTTCCCGAAAACCCGTGGCAAGGTCGGCCTGGCTCAGATGTTCAAGCGAGAACTGCCTGACCCCCGGTGAATCGATCAATGCACCGCCACAGTGCAGATCGTACCAGTTGGTCACGGTGGTAGTGTGCGCGCCGCTGCCGCTGGCCTCGGAAAGCGCGCCGATGCGGATATCCAGATCCGGGAACAGGCGGCTGACGATCGAGGATTTACCGACCCCGGATTGACCGGTCAGCATCGACACCTGATCGCAGATCGAATCGAGCAGGGTGGCGACGCCGGATTCTGAAAGACTGTGTATAAACAGGGTTTGATAGCCGATCCGCCGATAGGCGTCGAGCATTTTTTCAAGCCCGGCGCGTTGCGTGGCGTCGAGCAGATCGCTTTTGTTGATGACGATCAGTGGTTCGATACCGGCGAGTTCAGCGGCCACCGTGTATTGATCGACCAGCAAGGTGTCGATGGCAGGCGGGATGGCCGAGACGATCGCCAGGCGCGTGAGGTTGGCGGCCAGCGGCTTGAGTTTGCCGCGCCGGTCCGGGCGTTGCAGCAGGGATTGTCGTCGCAGAATACACAGAACCTTGCCGTCGCCGTTTGTTTCCTGTTGCCATTCGACCAGGTCGCCGGTGACCGCCAGGCCGACTTTCTTCAATGCCACGCAGCGATGCAGTTCGCCGGCCTCGTTGCGGACCAGCAGGCGGGTGCCATGGTTGGCAATAACCCGTCCTTTAAGTTTTTTCCCCTTAGCCAATCAGCAGCCTGTCGAGCTTGGCGGCGCAGATAAAATCGTTTTGTGAAAGTCCGCCGATCGCGTGGGTGGTGTAATCGACATGACAATCGCGGTAGCTGATCTGCATATCCGGATGATGGTCTTCCTGATGCGCGACATAGGCGACGGCATTGGCGAAGGCCATCGTCTGGTAGTAATTCTTGAAGCTGAAAGTCCGGCTGATATGCTTGCCGTCGTCGCTCAAGTGCCAGGCTTCATCCAGTTGCGGCATCAGGTTCGAGGCCGCTTCCTTTTCAATCGGGTCGACGCCGCCTTCGCAGGCCACGCATTTTTGCTGGTGCAGATTTTCGGTGCTCATTGTTCAGCCTCAAACTTGTAATATTCTTCAATCGGCATCATGGACGGGCCTCCGGCTTAGCGGTTCAGGCGTCGCGGCCAAAAATATATTTAAACCGTTTGCGGCGCGAATACGGAAAAATATTCTGATAAGCGCCGGCGCGGACTTTTTCCTGAACCGACTTCCAGTAATCGGCGTCGAACAGATTGGCGTGGTTTTCCGTAAACGGTTTTTTTACCCGCGAATCGTTCAGGATAAAGGCCGGAAACTCTTCCGGAAACACGTCGAATTCACCGATCGAATACCAGGGCTCCAGCGACATTTCGTCTTCCGGGAAGCGCGGCGGCGGAATCCGTCGGAAAACACAATCCGTCATTAATTCTATTTCATCGTAGTCATAAAAAATAACACGGCCGTGGCGGGTTACGCCAAAATTCTTCAACAGCAGGTCGCCCGGAAAGATATTTGCGGCGGCAAGATCCTTGACCGCGTGTCCGTAATCGATCATCGCGCTGGCGATCTTTTCCTCGTTCTCCCGTTCGATGTAGATATTCAGCGGCACCAGTCGTCGCTCTATATACATATGACGAATGACGACCATATCGTTTTCGTATTCCATCGAGTTGGGTATTTTTTCCTCGAGTTCGCGCAACAGCTCCTCGGAGAAGCGGTTTTTCGGAAAGGCCGCATAGGAAAACTCCAGGGTATCAGCCATCCGGCCGACCCGGTCGTGCATTTTTACCAGCTGATATTTTTCCCGCACGATGCTGTGAGTGACTTTTTTGGGCGGCGCCAAACGATCGTTGATGACCTTGAAGACGAACGGATAGGAAGGCAGGGTGAATACACTCATCACCATGCCGCGGGTGCCCGGTGCGATAATCAACTGATCGCTTGAATTGCGCAGATGGTGCAGAAAGTTCCGGTAGAACTCCGTTTTGCCCTGTTTTTGCAGGCCGATCGCGGTGTAGAGATCGGCGGCGGTTTTGGTCGGCAGCATGCGTTGCAGAAAACGCACGATCGCGGATGGCGTTTCCGTATCAACCATGAAGTAGGCGCGCGCAAAACTGAAAATATTCGCGATGTCGTCACCGTCGATCAGCAGCGCATCGACATAGATACCGCCCTTGCCGTTGTTCATCAGCGCTATGACAAAGGGGATGATCTGCGGGCCGTTACTCGCCTGGCCGATGATATAGGCGGCCTTGTTGCGATAGAACAGCGACGTGAGCGTATGGATCTGGAAATTCGGTGACAGCTTCAGCTCATGGAAATGTTCCTTGACCTGCGTGACGAGGCGTCTGATATCGCGCTCCATGTCCTTGTACGGCACCGAGAAGGTGTAGCTGTTGAGCATTTTGCGGACGCTGTTGGTCAGGCCCTCGGTGGTCGGATAAAAACTGTGATAGGTGGCGACGCCGCCGTCGAGGTATTCGGTGGACAGGCCCGGGCGGACAAAAATATTGTTGTTGTTGTAATAGTGCCGGTGAAACAGCGAGGTGAATACCGAATTGTAAAAGGATTCGGCGAGCTCCGGCTGCTTGTGCTCGTAAAGTAGCGTGACATAGGTAAATTTGACATCACGCCACAGGGCTTCATCGAACTCCGACAAATCGTATTTTTCAGTCAGGGTTGAAATCGCTTCCTTGACGCGCTCGGTGTAGAAGGAAATTCGTTTCTGCGAGGCTTCCTTGGTGCCGCTCCAGTCGCAGTTTTCAAACCGGCTTTTGGCTTCGCGGGTGATTTGCAGAAAAATGCTGTAGTGTTTGTCAAAGCCCCTGAGAATGGTGCTTGCGACTTCACGGGCTTGTGGATGCTTTTCCGGATAGCGTGTCGCGTCTTTTGTTATTGGTGATAAGGTCATATTGAGTTTTTCCTGAGCCTGGCGTGTCGTCGGATTAGCGGTGCTGTCGTGTGATGCATTATACTCCGCCGGGACTCAAACAGGATATACGCCAAGATCATGCAGAATGAGCAGAACCTGATCTGGATCGACCTGGAAATGACCGGGCTTGATCCACAAACCGACCGAATTATCGAAATCGCCACTATCGTTACGGACCCGCAGCTGGCCATTCTCGCAGAAGGTCCGGTGATCGCGATCTTCCAGGAAGAGGACATCCTGAATGACATGGATGACTGGAATACCCGCCATCATACCGATTCCGGATTACTCGACCGGGTCCGCGTCAGCCGTTACAGCGAGCAGCAGGCCGCCGCCGAAACCATGGAGTTTCTGAAAAAATGGGTGCCGGCCGGCAAA
>JAGRHW010000283.1 GCA_020444765.1 Gammaproteobacteria bacterium
ATAAAGGTAATTCTATGGCCGAAGTCAAGCTGTTTGGTTATTGTGACCGTTTGTCCGTCAGACCCGGAGAGGTGCTGGATTGCTTCGTAAGCGCCGACGGCACCGATCAGGCAAAAGCACAATTGGTGCGACTGATACATGGTGACGAACACCCTTCCGGGCCCGGATATATCGAGGAAGAAATCGACTGGCCGGAAAACGGCGCCTGGTCGGTCGACAAACAATTTACCCAGACCGGTAATTATTTCACCGTTGAAGATCCGAACAGACATCTGGCGCTTGACGGGGATATAACCCTGTGCTGTTTTGTCTGGCCAACGCTGCATGGCGAGGGCAAACGCCAGACCTTACTCGGCCGCTGGGATATCCAGACCGGCAAGGGATATGCGCTTGGAATCAACCATGACGGCTATGCCGAGTTCTGGGTGGGTGACGGTGCGGAGATTGACTACATTACCGCCGAAGTGCCTTTATTACGGCAAATGTGGTATTTCATCGCGGTCAGTTATAACGCCGCCAGCGGTGTCACGACACTGTATCAGGAGTGTGTGCTGAACCGTTACAACAGTCTGCTTGGTAAGGTTGCGCCTCTTGAAGCACGCTCCCATCTGCAGACGAATTTCCGTTTCAGGGCCGACAACGACAGCGAGACGCCGTTTTTGATCGGCGGGGCACGGGACTACCATGAGCGCCGTGGTTATTTTGTCTCGCAATGCTATAACGGGAAAATCGATCGGCCGGCTGTCTTCTCCCGCGTCTTGTCGCGTGAAGAGCTGGATCGTATCCGTATCGAGCTGAGTCCACCGCAGGAAGGTCTTGTGGCCTGGTGGGAAAGCAGCGCAGGTTATACCGATAAAGGCATCGGCGACGAACTGCTCGATACCGGCCCTCACGCACTGCATGGGCAAGGTATCAACCGGCCGGTTCGCGCCATGACCGGGCATAATTGGGCCGGCTTTAATGACTGCTTCCGGCTGGCTCCGGACGAATATGGTGGCATCGAGTTCCATGCCGATGCCTTGTCGGACTGCAGATGGAATGTCACCCGGCGGGTCGAGCTGCCGCAAACGCTTAAAAGCGGTATTTACGCCGTTCGTTTACGGGCCGATGGCAAGGGCGCCTTGACCGAAGAATACATCGTGTTTTTTGTCCGGCCGAGCAAACCATCCGCACCGATTCTTTTGCAGATACCGACGGCGAGTTATGTCGCCTACGCCAATGAACGCCTGAGTTTCGATGCCGAGATTGTGCAACCGATCGCCGGTCAGTCACCGATTGTTTCCGAGCATGATATAGAGCTGTATCAGACGCCGGATTTCGGTTTGTCGACCTACGATCATCACGCCGACGGCGCCGGCGTGTGTTATTCAAGCTCGAGAAGGCCGATTCTGAACATGCGGCCCAAATGCCGGATGTCGAGTATGGGTATCACCTGGCAGTTGCCCGCCGACTTATCGATCATTGGATGGCTGGAACATCACGGCTTTGACTATGAAGTTCTGACCGACGAAGACGTGCATCGGGAAGGCCGGTCGGCGTTGTCGCCTTACCAGGTTGTGATAACCGGCTCACATCCCGAGTATTATTCCGAGTCGATGCTTGATGCCACTGAAGATTATATTGCAGACGGTGGGCGCTTTATCTACATGGGCGGCAATGGTTTTTACTGGAATGTGGCCTGGCGCGAAGATGAGCCCTGGCTGATGGAAGTGAGAAAGCTGGATTCCGGAATGCGCGCCTGGGCCGCACGGCCGGGAGAGCACTACCTGGCGACCAACGGGCAAAAAAGCGGTCTGTGGAAAAATCTCGGACGACCGCCGCAGAAGCTGTGCGGCGTCGGATTCATATCCCAGGGCTTTGATTCGGCCCGACCGCTGCGCCGCATGCCTGATAGCTGGCATCGCACGGTCAGCTGGATAACCGAAGGGCTGGAGGAGGAGATATTCGGCGAACACGGTCTCGCGCATGAGGGCGCCGCCGGTATCGAAATGGACCGCTACGACCTCAACTACGGTACGCCGCCGAATGCCCGCATCATCGCTTCATCGGGAGGGCATAGCGACAACTACATGCTGGTCTGTGAGGAGATACTTTATCAACATCCGGGCTTGACCGGCACGCACGACTACCGGATACGCGCTGATATGGTTTATTTCAACACACCCAATGACGGAGCCGTCTTTACCACGGGTTCCATCGCCTACAGTCAGTCATTACCGTATAACCGTTTCGAGAATGATGCATCGACAGTACTGAAAAACGTGCTTGCCGCGTTTTCCAGGCCGGGTAAACTGCCTGGCAGTCACTGGGTCAACGATGAAAAACAATGGCGCTGAAACACGCGCCATTGCTTACTGATTCTGACGCCGGTAGCGTTGCGGGCTCATGCCCGTCCAGGACCTGAAGGCGCGGGAGAAGGCGGACAGTTCCGAATATCCCAGGCAGTAAGCAACGTCGGTAAGCGGGATGTCGCGGTTGATAATATAATGCAAGGCGAGTTCCTTTCTGGCTGCTCGCAGCAGGTCGTTGTAGTTCAGCCCGCTTTCCTTGAGTTCCTTGTGAAAGGCATGTTCGGCATATCCCAGCGTTTTGGCGATCATGCAGAGTGTTGGCGGGCTGTCGCCCAGGTGTAATTTGATCTGATTGCGCACCACACAGGCAAAATCCTCCGCTGAGGTCTGGATCTGCGAGCGTGATTGCAGAAAAGCCTCGATCAAGGCAAACAGATACGGGTCCTGTCCCGGCATGGTTGCGTCGAGGCATTTGCGGCGGAACGCGATGGCGTTGGTCCGGCTGCCGAATTTGACCGGCGCGCCGAATATGGTTTCGTGCTCGTGCGGTTTATCCGGTGCGGCATGTTCGAAGCGAATCTCAAGCGGTGCCCAGCCGGGACCCAGTGCGCGGCGGAAGATGTTACGGAACATGCCGAGTGACAGTTCAGCATCCTGGCGGCGGTACTCGATACGGGGGTCGAGAATCCGGTAACTCAGCCACAGAATGTCGCTATCTTGTATTAGTCCAAAGCTGGTCTTTCCCTGATGCGCGCAAAAGTATCGTTCCATGTTTTGCAGTGCAGAAGATAATGTGGGCGAGGTGATCGCGGCGTAACCGATAGGGCCGAGCTGTTCCGGCTGGAATTGATCGCCGAAGCGCAAACCGAAATTATCATAACCGGTAATTTTCGCCGCCTCCTCGAACATCAGGCAGTGCTGGTTAAGATTGATTTCGTTGATCGGATTATCCAGGTCGGTCGTGCGAACCGTCGCATTACCGAGAATTCTGTCTACATCGCCGTTGTGTTTTTGAATTTGCTCAAGGAATCCGCAGGCCGCGGATGCCAGTACTTTGGGCGGCGTCAAAGCGTTCGCATTAGTAGATTGCATGGTCAACACACCTTTCGGGGGCGCATTCCTTCTGCGGGACGGACGATGAAACTGTCATGATCCTATGTGATTGTTCGCATAATGTAAATTGTTCCGCTGTTCCGGCTGATCAAGCACTTATTTTCCTTCCTGTTAAATTTTCGGCACTTGTTGTCAAGTCCGAATGCCCTTCCACGTGCAATGTTATTTACGAGTTGAAGAGTTGTTGATAACGACAACGTAGCTTACCTGTGTAATTTCACAAAGAATTATGGGGAAAACGATGAGTGTATCACGACGAACTTTTATAAAAGGTGTGGCTGGTCTGGCGGGCGCAAGCGCTTTTGGACACTTTCCGAATGCTTTTGCAGCAAGGAATGACCAGTTGAATATATTGTGCTGGGAAGGTTATAACACCGATGACGTGCTCGGTCCTTTTCGGCAAAAACATCCGGATGCCGAAGTCCGGGCCGAAAGCGGAACCTCCGATCCGGATATGATCAATAAACTTCGCGCCGGTGAAGTCAATGTCTGGGATCTGATCAATGTAAACCAGCCGTGGGCGAAACATCAGCTTTATCCGGCCGGATTGATCAAACCGCTCAATAAAGAGCGTTTTTTGCCCTATTTTGATGCAATGTTGCCCGACTTCCAGGGGCCGTATCCGCTTGCATTTGCGGATAACGGGGATTTGATCGGCATGCCGCAACGTTACGGACCATTCTGTTTTGTGGTCAATACCGACAAGATCAGCCGCGAAACCGCCGAGGAGCAGGGTTGGAATCTATTCCTCGATCCGCAGATGAAAGGACGCTACGGCGTACTGACTTACGATAACTGGAATATCATTCACATGTGTCTGACCGGTGGACAGAATCCGTTCGTGGAAATGGATGAAGCCGGACTTGCGACGTTCAAGGGCACAGCTGAAGGTATTTTTGGCGGCGCCAAACTGCTTACCGATGATCTGGTAGCCATGAATACAGCGTTGATCAACGGTGAAATAGATGCCTATTTTACCGGTGGTACGTACACGGCCAGCCCGGCGCGTCTTGATGGTGCAACGAATATCCGTGCAATTACGCCAAAGACCGGACCCGTCGATGGTAAAGGCGGTGTGGTCTGGATCGAATTGACTTCGGCGGTCAATAATCCTGATCCGAGCGGTCTGGCGGAGGATTTTCTCGAGTTTGTCCAGGAACCCGAAATCGCCAAAGCGGTCGGCTTTGCTGAAGGCACCTACAATCCCACTGCGCAAATGGGTAATAAAAAGCTGTTCGATATGTATTCGGCAGAAGAACTCGATGCGATCCAGTGGGACAGTCTGCCCGAGGAAATGGAACGTTCGCTTCAGTACGACGTGGTGGCGTCCTACGACAAGCTGAGCGAAATCTACAATGCTGCGAAGCGTCGTTGATCGCCTTTAAGCTAAAAAGCCCGGTCGATTTTAATCGGGCTTAATTAACAGCAAGGCGTTGACCCGCCGGCCGGGTCATGGCGGCGGATGTTACGGGCGGTTGCGGTTTGCCCCTTTTTGAAACGATGCCGTTTGGCACGGCCTGTCGCCCT
>JAGRHW010000284.1 GCA_020444765.1 Gammaproteobacteria bacterium
TCGTTCCGCAGGACGGTTTTCATTACGACAACGCGATTCTCGACCGCCGCGACAGACTGGCTGCCAAAGGCGCCCCCGACACCTTTGATACCGAGGGTTTCAGAGCGCTGTTAACGCGGCTGAAAGCCGAAGCAACCGTTGCGATACCTCTGTTCGATCGAACGCTCGACGTCGCCCGCAATGCCGCCCGGTTGATCGACTCGTCTCACCGACTCCTGCTCGTCGAGGGGAACTATCTGCTGCTGCAAAATCACCCACAGTGGCGGCAACTGAAGCCCCTCTTCGATTTAACCGTCTTTCTGGAAACTCCGGTGCAGGAACTACGGCGACGCCTGCAACTACGCTGGACCGACCTGGGATTCAATCCGGAAAAAGCCCGTGAAAAAGTCGAAGGCAACGACCTGGTCAACGCGGAAACCGTCATCAGGTATTCAGCGAGGAGTGATTATGTTCTCCGTTTTAAAGAGATCGACGTAGCTTCGCACTCCTGATCAGACGCACCGCCATATCCGTTAATCAATACGTCGCCGGCAAATTACATCGCCTCATATTCAACCACGATATCTTCGTCACGCGGTATGAACTGACAGGCCAGTCGCCATGGACTTGGAAGATCATTGACGATCATCTCTTCCATCTCGGCTTTTGAAATTTTACCGAACTCGCGGAGTACCTGTTTTTCCTTCTCTTCGAGATGATACCCCATAGGCCCATTATCGCTCAGATACCTGACCTTGATGGCACAACTGCCACATTCGCCATCGCCACAATCAAAGCGGATCGGAATCTTGTTGGTCTGGGCAATTTTAAGAATGGTTTCCGTAAAACTGCCTGCTACCGCATAAACGGTTTTATCCTTGTATTCGGGGTTGGTAAAGGTAATCAGGGGCATGACTTTATCCTCATATCAGATTCTAAATTGGTCGAAAACACACGCATGTTCAGGCCGGCTTGACTTTGCAGTCACCCAAAATCTGCGCTTGGCAAGCCAGCCGGTTGTGTCTTGCCGCCATATTCTCCTTCAGGACTTTCTCTTCCAGCACAGAGGGCGTGGTAAGGTTATTCCAACCCTCCGTCACTTCCATCATGCAGGTTCCGCAATCACCTTCCCTGCATCCGTAGATGATGCCGGCGCCGATCTTTTCCGATACCTCGATTACCCGGGTACCTGCGGGAACGCTGACAGTCTGGTCAATATCTTCGAACTTGATACTAGCTTTAGCCATGGTCTTCACCTTAAGTAAATGAAAAAAATCTGTCTGATCCGGCTGCCGCCCCACCGTCGCGGGCTGTTTTCACGGACCCAATACTGGGTATTCAACCCAGATCAGCCATGTCGATAACCGCCTTTTCAACGGTATCGCCCGTAAGCTCTTTTGCAAGCACTGCCCCGAACTCCCGACACTCAGTCAGCTCATCATCAGTGGGAATCAGTTTGATTCGCAAACCTTCCCGCGGTATCCGCATCTTCAAGCCGCGCATTCTGTCTTCGATCATGCGCACAGCCTCACCGGTCCAACCGTAGGAGCCGAAGGCGCCGCCAAGCTTGCCTTTAAGATTGACGACGGCCAGCGAGGACAGCAGATCCCAGACCGGCTTGACGGCATCTCCATTGATTGTCGGGGAACCGAACAACAGCGCGTCCGCCTCTTCGATCAAATCGACAAACGGCTCTATCTCTCCGCCTTCGAGGTCATATAAGGATACTCTGACACCTTCTACAGCACTGGCACCGATATTGATATGGTCCGCCATTTTCGCCGTGTTCCCGTAAGAACTCATATAAAAAATGATGATCGATTTCTCGGCTCTGCCAATTTCTCTCGAAAGACTTGAAGTGGACAACTCCCGGTAGTGAGTGACATAACGCCTTGGCCGTTCGCGAAGGATCGGTCCGTGTGTCGGTGCGATCTGGTTGATTTTTAGCGGTTCAATCAGTTTCAATGCGTCCATGACATACTGCTTGAAGGGACGCATGATATGGGCATAGTAGTAATCGAAAGAGAAATGAAAGTCCCCGACCTGATCATTGAACAAGCGCTTGTCACAATAATGGCAACCGAACACGTCACCGGAAAAGAGAATGCCGGCCTCCTCTAGATACGTGCATTGTGTATCAGGCCAGTGCAGAAACGGCGTATGCAGAAACCGCAGTGTACGGTCGCCCAGTGAGACTGTGTCTCCGGTGTTCACCGTTGTATATTCCAGCGATTCGGCTGCAGGTTTGAGCAAGGCTTTCAGCATGGATGTCGCTCGCTGTGAAATGTATAAATCCGCCTGCGGAGCCCTGCGCATCAGCTCTGGTAAAGCACCGGTATGATCGGGTTCCAGGTGATTCAAGACAATACACTTGATCTCATCGTAGCGAACCTGTGATTCCAGCCGCGCAAAGAACTCGTCACTAAAGTTTTCCTTGACGGTATCTATCACAGCTACTCCGTCACTGCCTTTGACCAGATACGAGTTGTACGTTGTTCCATTGGCCGTGCGAAGAATAATATCGAACGTGCGCAACGTTGGGTCCAGCGCCCCTATCCAATAAACCCCGCTGGCGATTTCAACGGCCTGTCGATGAGCGGACACATCTATCGGGTTTTTCAAGGCACTTCTCCGCAGGATTCAAAAGCTGCCGGCATCTGGCAGCCATCCAGATCTTGTACACCGTCCGGAGTCAAACCGAGCGCATCGAAAACGTCTCCGGCTTCGAACCCTGCCTGCCGACAATCTCCGTATTGCAACAACGGCCTTCGGATCAGGATCGGTTCTCTTATCATCATTTGCAAAGCGGTTTTTTCATCGATTCCGCTCAGCCGGATTGTCCCGGAGCTGATCGATGGTGCGCTGGTATTGAACCACTCCCGGATGTTTTTCTGTGTAAAGAAACTGCGTAAGGTTTCAGCATCCCAAGAGGTTTCCAGAAGATTCCTGACCAGCAGGTCAAATCCATAACCCAGCAACAGCTTTTGCTGAGCCAGATTTCCCAGGCAACCGGGTTTTTCATAAAACACAATGGATTGAGCCAACTCGCAACTCCTGTCTTTCTCAGCCAGACAATAAACTCAAAGCAGACCCGGCGACGCCGGTCATTACTATCTGGCCTGTATCAACAACATTGCAGCCTGCATTTTTTCGGGCGAAATCCCGGTCAGCGAGCCTGGCGGGTTGGCAGCCAGCCCAAAGGAATCGAGTATCGCGCCCTCTATCGGACAAATACTGGCACATTGGGCGTCTGCATTGTCGCCTTCACATTCCGTACACTTTTTGGCATTGATCAGAAAATGCGGTTTTGCTGCATAAATTGCCTGGCTTGGGCAAATCGACTCACAGGCCCAGCAGTTCACACAACTCTCGATGATTTTATAAGCCATTTGCCTGCTACCTCTTACGCGCCCATTTCAATATGGTTGTTACTGCGGTCTATATCCAGGCTGCCGTTTTCTCTCATTTCCCGGTAAACCGCCGCCACCGCTTCCTCGATCGGTTCCATCGCGTGCTCTCCATTGGGCTGAATGCCCGCCTCTTCCAGTTGCGCCCAGGGCTCATAACCAATCTTTGAACACAGTACGGCTTCACAGCCATCCAGTGTGCGTATGCTTTTCTGCAGACTGGATTCGGCATCACCACAGCTTGTATTACCGCTGCAGTACAAATCGACCTTTCGATGGCCTATAAACCGCACATCAGTCTCCGAGGCTTCATAGATCAGAAATTCTCTTGCGTGGCCGAAATGCTGATTGATAATCCCGCCACCGGTCGTGGCTACTGCCATCAGTACGGGTCGTGTTTCTTTTTTCCGAACAGTCAAGGAAGACAGGGAAACAAAGGATGCCTTGTTGTTGCGCTGGGCCTGCATTTTCGCCACCACGGCGGCCTGATACTCCGCGCGGGTTTTCATGGCTTGCCGGTAGTCAATATCCATGGTTTGCACTTTATCCATGGTAAACTCTTCACCGCGATCTTCACCCAGCATACCAACCGCATCGGCCCGGCATTGTCGGCAATGGCGCATCATGTTCATATCACCGGCGCACTGGTCTTGCAGTTTCTGCAATTCGTCATGAGTCGGTCCACGCTGCCCCATGACCCCATAGAAAGTTCCATGTTCAGCTTCAGCGATCAGGGGCATCACATTATGCAAGAATGCCCCCTTATTTTTGACAACCCGGCTGACCTCCTCTAGGTGTTCATCGTTGACACCTGGGATCATGACGGAATTGACCTTGACCAGAACACCCCGTTCGGCCAGCATTTCCAGGCCTTTCTGCTGCTGTCTGATCAGAATTTCAGCGCCCTTACGCCCCTTGATTCGCCGGTTTTTCCAGAATATCCAAGGGTATATCTTTGCCCCGACTTCAGGATCGACACAGTTGATCGTAATCGTCACGTGATCGATATTGTGTTTACACAGCTCATCGACCTGTTCCGGCAGCGACAGTCCGTTGGTTGATACACACAGTTTGATATCCGGCGCCTTGTCCGTCAGCTGCCGAAATGTCTCGAACGTTCTTTCGGGATTGGCCAGTGGATCGCCCGGACCGGCAATACCCAGAACCGTCATTTGCGGAATACTGGCTGCAACGGCTATCACCTTCTGTACCGCCTGATCCGGAGTCAACAACTCTGACACGACACCGGGTCTCGATTCATTCGCGCAATCGTATTTTCTATTGCAATAGTGGCACTGGATATTGCACGCGGGAGCAACGGCGACATGCATTCTGGCAAAATGGTGGTGCGCCTCTTCGGAATAACAGGGGTGATTGTGCACTTTCTCCCTGATAGCCTCGGGCAAATGAGAAAGCTGGTCTTCATTTCCCCCGCAGCCGGAAGAGTTGCACCCGCTGCCCGACTCACTACCCAGAACCTTCAACTCCATAAGTGATCTCCTGTCTAGACTGGCGCAAGATTGCGATACACACAGTCCTT
>JAGRHW010000285.1 GCA_020444765.1 Gammaproteobacteria bacterium
AGCGGCTTTCTGTGTTCTGGCGATCCGTGATCAGGTTGCTCCGCCTACAATCAATCTGGATAACCCGGATCCGGCCTGCGATCTCGATTATGTGCCGCATGAAGCCCGTCAAATGACCATCGATGCGGCGATGTCGAACTCCTTCGGCTTTGGCGGAACCAACGGCACCGTGGTCTTTCGCAAGCTCTGACGCGTTGCCCGGCGGTGGCGCGGAAGAACCCCTGACCGGGCGATAAGATGATCAAAAAACTGCTGATTGGCGCTGTTGTTTTACTGCTTGCGGCGGGCGTGATCGGCTGGCAGCGCTATCAGGATTTCCTTCAGCAAACCCTGGACTTCGAACCCGACAAGCGGGTTTTCGTGCTGGAAAAAGGCTGGAGCGCCAGGCGACTCGGTGCCGAACTGCGTGACGCCGGTATTCTGAAGGACACTTTCTGGTTTGATCTTTACCTGCGCTTGTCCGGGCAATCCAGCCGCTTGCAGGCGGGTGAATACCAGCTTGAGTCCGGGCTGACGCCGCCGGCGATGGTTGCCCTGTTTATCAACGGGCAGGTAACCCAGTACCGCTTTACCATCATTGAAGGCTGGGATTTTCGCCGTTTGCGCGCGGAAATTGCCGCTACCGACAAGCTTCTGCATACTATCGAAGCCCTGTCCGATGAAGACATCATGCGAGAACTCGACGCTGAAGGACTGCACCCCGAAGGACAGTTTTTGCCCGATACCTACAGCTTTCCGAAGGGCATGACGGACATCGCGTTACTAAAAAAAGCACACCAGGCGCTTCAGCAAACACTGGACAGTGAGTGGCAGTCACGGGCCGGAAATATACCGCTGAAAAATGCCTATGAAGCGCTGATCCTGGCCTCCATTATCGAGAAGGAAACCGCGGTCGCAGACGAACGAAAAAAAATCGCCGGGGTTTTCAGTCTACGGCTGCAGAAAGACATGAAACTGCAAACCGATCCGACGGTCATCTACGGTATCGGCGAGGCTTACGACGGCAATATCCGGCGCCGGGACCTGCAGACGGATACGCCGTATAACACCTACACGCGCAAGGGCCTGCCGCCGACCCCGATTGCCATGGCCGGCAGGGAATCGATTCATGCGGCCGTGCACCCGGACGAGGGGCCGGAGCTGTTTTTTGTATCGCGCGGCGATGGCACACATCAGTTTTCCGTGACGGTGCAGGAACATAACGCCGCGGTTAAAAAATACCAGTTGAAGAAATAGCGCCATGAATCCTCAATTGTCTGTAAAAAAAGGCAGATTCATCACTCTGGAAGGCGGAGAGGGCGTTGGTAAAACCACCAATATGGCTTTTATCGAAGGTTATCTGACGGAACGGGGAATCGATGTCCTGGTGACCCGCGAGCCGGGTGGGACGCCTTTGTCCGAGGCCATTCGTGAGATGCTGCTGGACAAGCAGTACAAGGGGATGCATGCGGATACCGAACTGCTGCTGATGTTTGCCGCGCGCGCCGAGCATATTCACCGGAAAATCCTGCCGGCCCTGCAGCAGGGAACCTGGGTCTTGTCGGATCGTTTTACCGACGCGAGTTTTGCCTATCAGGGTGCGGGTCGCGAGCTGGGCTTCGCCCGGATCGAAATACTCGAAGCCTATGTGCAAAACGGTTTCCAGCCGGATCTGACCCTGCTGCTGGATGCCGAGGTTGAGCTTGGCATGGAACGCGTCGACCAGCGGGCTGAAAAAGACCGCTTCGAAAACGAGCAACTGGCGTTTTTCCGACGCGTACGGCAGGGCTATCTGCAGCGTGCCAGCGAGCATCCGGAGCGACTCAAGCTGGTCAACGCAATGCAAACGCTGAGTGAGGTGCAGGCCGAACTCGCCGCGCATCTGGACCGTCTGCTCGATGAACGCGGATAACCCGTTGCTGCCGTGGCTTGCGACGGACTGGCAGCGGCTGGCCAAACGGCAACGTAACGGACGCCTGCCGCATGCGATGCTGATTTCCGGTAAATCCGGTGTCGGCAAATCCTCGTTCAGCCGGTTTGCCGCGCAGACGTTTTTATGTAAACAACCCGGTCCCGAAGGCTATTGCGGTCAGTGCGAATCCTGCCTGCTGTTCGCCGCCGGCACGCATCCGGACTTTCTGCCGGTTGGCCCGGCGGAGAAAAAAACCATTATCGGTATCGATCAGGTCAGGGAGCTAATCGACGAACTGGAACTGACGCCCCAGTGCAGCCAGCGAAAGGTGGCCGTGATAGACCCGGCCGACAGCATGAACAGCAATGCCGCCAATTGCCTGCTCAAAACGCTGGAGGAGCCGGCTTCCTCGGATCTCATACTGCTGGTCTGTACGACTCCCGGGTATTTGCCCGCGACCATTCGCAGCCGCTGTCAATCGATTCAGCTATCGGTCGATAATCATGAGCAGGCACTTGCCTGGCTGCTCGCCAAAGGGTTGCCCGATGCCGCCGATTGCCTGGAGCTGACGCCGGAAGCGCCGCTCAAGGCACTGGCTTTTGCCGACGGCCGGCAGCTCAAGCTGCAAAACGAGTTACTGGCTGATTTGCTGGCGCTGATTCATGGTCGCGAAGTCATCGCGGGCGTTGCCGCCAAGTATGCGGGCGAGGAAGCACGCTCCCTGCTGGTGTTATTGCTGGGCTGGTTTGCCGCGGCGATCAAGCACAAAATGGGCTGTGCCAAAGCAGTGCCTGGAAGCGCCTCCGAGACGCAGATTCCGGCTCTGGCAAAGGCATATAGTCTGGATAAATTATTCAATATTTACAATAAGATAAATAACTTGAACGTGATTAACAGCAGTAGTTTTAAAACACAGACTGTACTTGAGGGGATTTTTGCCGATATGAGACTTAATCATCTGAACTAACACGAAGAGATTCAACGAATGACGACCGAGCTTCAACAACGCAAAGGTATCATCTCACTGTCGATCAACGATCGGGCGGCTTTGTATACGGCTTATATGCCTTTCGTCGCTAATGGCGGGATATTCGTGCCCACTTCCCGTGCCTATGAGCTGGGTGACAAAGTGTTTTTATTGTTGCGTTTGATGAACGCGCCGGACCCTGTGATTGCAACAGCCTCGGTGATCTGGATCACGCCGACCGGTGCCCAGGGCAACAAGGTCGAGGGTATCGGCATTCGTTTTGATGAAGAAGATAAGGGCGCCACACGCTCGGTGATCGAGGAACATCTCGCCGGTATGCTGGAAAGCGACCGCGTAACCCACACCATGTAATTCACCGGTCGAATCGTGAGGTGCATTCGGCATTGTCACGATTCGACCTCGCTTTCCGTGTTTGACCCCCTCGCTGTTCTTCATAGCCTTTATAAAAACAGCTGATTAAAATGGAATTTTTTCTTCCTCTATCCGGTTTTGGATGTGTCATTGAATGATAGTCAGATGTTATTATTTACTGGCGGTATTGTTTTCTGATCATCGGTTGATAGGCACCAATTGTTTTAAATAAAGGCATTCTATAATGGCGATAGATATCAGTTTCAAAGATGCATGGATAGGTATGGCCGATTGCAAACACTGTCCCTCGCGTGATTTCTCACTCTTTGCCAGTCTGCCCGATCAGGATCTCGAACATACGCGTGCGCCGGTCAATAAGTACAAATTCAAGCATGGCAGTGTTATTTACCGGGCCGATGAAAAAGGCCATGAGCTTTACACCCTGCGCACCGGTCTGCTGAAGCTCGAGCGTTATCTGCCGGATGGTAATCAGCGCATCGTACGACTCGTCAGACCCAACGACCTGTTCGGTCTCGAAGTGCTGGTCAAGCCCGCTTATCAACACGACGCGGTGGTTCTTGAAGACGCTGAAATCTGCAGGATTCCGGCGGAAGTCATTCAGCGTCTTTCGGATAAAAACCCGGAATTGCACAAGGAAATCATGGTGCGCTGGCAGAACGCGCTCAGCGAGGCTGACGACTGGCTGACCGAGTTATTGTCGGGTTCGGCGCGACAACGGGTTGCCAGACTGATTCTCAAACTGGTCGATGACGAAGGCAACTGCTCGCTGCTGAGCCGCGAAGACATGGGCGCAACGCTCAGTGTAACGACCGAAACCACGAGCCGGATCATTGCCGAGTTCAAGCGCCAGGACATCATCAGAGAGCTGCGGCATAATTACTTTCATTGTGATACCGATACCCTGCGGGATATTGCTGAAGCCTGAGCCTGAATTATCGGCATTCTCCGCCTATTTGCCGGCACCGAGACCGAGCTGTGAGGAAACGGCAATCGCTATTTCCAGTGCCCGTTTGCCGTCCTCCCCGCTGACCAGCGGAACCGATTGACTGCGGATCGCCTGACAGAACGCCTCGATCTCGGCCAGAATCGCATCGCCTTTTTCCATTTTGTAGTCTGTGCAATCGATATTGGGCACGCCGGTTTCGGGGTTGTTGCTGCCGGTTACGCAAACCTTGGCCTGATTGTTCTGAAAGTCCACCGCGACATAACTGTTCTTCTGAAAAAACCGCATACGCCGCTCCAGCTTGTCGCTGACACGGCTGGCGGTGACATTGGCCACGCAGCCGTTGGCAAAGCGCAGTCTCGCGTTGGCGATATCGATTTCGCTGGAAATGATCACCGCGCCGCTGGTATCGATATTGACGACCTCGGCGCCCACGATATTGAGAATGATATCGATGTCGTGAATCATCAGATCCAGCACGACGTTGACGTCGGCACCACGCGGCGTAAACGGCGCGAGCCGGTGGGATTCGATAAACAGCGGCTTGACCAGCCGTTCCTCGACCGCGCGCAAGGCGGGATTGAAACGTTCCAGGTGACCGACTTGTAAAACCAGTCGGTTTTTTCCGGCGATGGCGATCAGGGTTTCGGCCTGCTCGACGGAAACCGTCATGGGTTTTTCGATCAGCACATGACAGCCGGCCTCAAGAAAATCCCTGGCT
>JAGRHW010000286.1 GCA_020444765.1 Gammaproteobacteria bacterium
CATCACGGTGTATTCCGGGTCCATGCCGTTGCTGAAAAAGAACGACAGGTTAGCCGCGAAGTCGTCGATTTGCATGCCGCGGGCAAGATAGGATTCGACGTAGGTGAAACCGTTGGCAAGGGTAAACGCCAGCTGGCTGATGGGATTGGCGCCGGCTTCGGCAATATGGTAGCCGGAAATCGATACCGAATAGAAATTCCGCACCTGGTGTTGAACGAAATATTCCTGGATATCGCCCATCATTTTAAGGCTGAACTCAGTGGAAAAAAGACAAGTGTTTTGCCCCTGATCTTCCTTGAGAATATCGGCCTGCACCGTGCCGCGAACATTTTTCAGGGTCCAGGCTTTTATTTTCTCTGTTTCCTCATCGCTTGGTGGGCGCTGGTTTTCCTGTTCGAATTTCGCGAATTGCTGACGAAACGCCGTATTGAAGTAAAATGCAAGAATGGTCGGAGCAGGGCCGTTGATCGTCATCGATACCGAAGTGGTCGGACTGCAAAGATCAAAGCCCTCATACAGGGCATCCATGTCCTCGACCGTGCAGACGGATACACCGGAGTTGCCGATCTTGCCGTAAATATCCGGGCGCGGAGCCGGATCATGGCCGTACAGAGTTACCGAATCAAAGGCCGTCGACAGGCGCTTGGCTTCGAAGTTTTGCGAAACTTTTTTGAAGCGCCGGTTGGTCCGAAACGCGTCGCCTTCGCCGGCAAACATGCGGGTCGGATCCTCGCCATCCCGCTTGAAGGCGAAGACACCGGCCGTGTAGGGAAAGCTGCCAGGCAGGTTTTCCAGCAGCAGCCACTTCAGGAGTTCACCGTGATCCTCGTAGCGGGGCAGTGCGACTTTGCGGACGGCGGTGCCGGACAGGCTTTTTGTGACCAGTGTCGTGTGGATTTCGCGGTCACGGACTTTTACCGTGTAGTCTTCGCCCGAGTAACTGGCTTTGACTTGCGGCCAGGCGTCCAGCAGTTTTCCGGCTTGTGGATCAAGCAGCCGCTCGCGTTCTTCGATCAGTTTGTCGAGTTCGGCGGGGACATCAGCGCCGGCCTCGTTCAGCATGCGTTTGCTTTCACGCAGTTGCTGACGTTCGCGGGCGATGCCGGCCTGCTGTTCCGCGGTTTGCCTGTAATCGCGTACGGTTTCGGCGATTTCCGCCAGATAACGTTGCCGGTTGGCGGGAACAATCGTGTTCGTCCGGGTTGACGACTTGCAATCTGTTTTTGCAAGCCTGCCACCTTCGGCTTCAAGTCCGTGTTCCTGCAGCCGTTTGAGTATCTCCTGATACAGGCCTGTAACCCCGTCGTCGTTGAAGCGTGAGGCAATCGTGCCGTAGACCGGCATTTCCTCGGTAGATGTGGAGAACGCTTCGCGGTTGCGCTGAACCTGTTTGCGCACGTCACGCAATGCGTCCGCCGCTCCCTTGCGATCGAATTTATTGATCGTCACGATATCGGCGAAATCCAGCATATCGATTTTTTCGAGTTGGCTCTGAGCGCCGAACTCCGGTGTCATCACGTACATCGACACATCACAATAAGGGACGATACCGGCATCGCCCTGGCCGATGCCTGGTGTTTCCACGATGATGAAATCGAAACCAGCAAGTTTGGTGGCGGCGATGATATCCGACAGTTGCGACGGCACTTCGCCCGGGGTGTCACGGGTTGCAATGGAACGCATATAGATGTTGGGGTGATCGATGGCATTCATCCGGATACGGTCGCCGAGCAGTGAGCCGCCGGTTTTCTTGCGCGTCGGATCGATCGCGATGATGGCGATCTTCAGTCTATCATCGTGATCCAGTCGAAAGCGCCGGATTATCTCGTCAGTCAGCGATGACTTGCCGGAACCACCGGTTCCGGTAATGCCGATAACCGGCACCTTGCGGACAGCCTGTTGGTTTGCCGTCAGGATTGCCTTGTGTGTGGCCGCGGGCAGGGTGCGGTTTTCCAGTGCGCTGATCGTTTTCGCCAGATCGCGCCAGTTGCCACAGGTGAGGGAGTCTGTGGAATGTGGCGCGGATTCGCTAGGATCGAAATCGCACTGGCCGATCATATCCAGAATCATGCCCTGCAGGCCGAGATCCTGGCCGTCGGCCGGGCTGTAAATCCGCGCCACGCCATAGTCATGCAGGGCGCGGATTTCCTCGGCAACGATAACCCCGCCACCGCCACCGAACACCCGTATATCAACGCCATCGTTCTGTCGCAGCATATCGATCATGTACTTGAAATATTCGACGTGCCCGCCTTGATAGGAACTGATCGCTATTCCCTGCACGTCTTCCTGCAGGGCGGCGGTGACGATTTCCGCAACCGAACGATTATGACCGAGGTGAATCACTTCGACGCCGTTGGCCTGCAGGATCCGTCGCATGATATTGATCGAGGCGTCGTGACCATCGAACAGGCTGGCGGCGGTCACGAAACGGATTTTATGTTGCGGCGTGGGTTCCCTGACGGGCAGGTCGAGCACGTGATCAGGTCGCGACATGTGGAAACTCCTCGGCAGGGTCCGGCAGATTTACCTGCTTGAAAAATAAGTTAATTGTTGTTGAAAAAAAGCCATGTTTTTATTGATCTTATGCGCTTTAAGCGGTTTTTTTCAAATTATTTGAGCGCCCATTGCCGTAGACGCTTATCGGATGTGTTCGTTGCGGAAGGCTTCTTAGCAGGGCTTTGTGCGGTATGGGGCGGTTCTGCACGACTAAAAACGCAGTAACCTGTATCGCTGACTCCGGTAATCTGTGGAATTCATCACAAGGTCGGCGGCCTTGACGGCCCTAGCCGAAAGGTTAATTTTCTGACAGAAATAGCGGCGGTATACTGTGTTTCTGGCTGGACGACAGTTCCTTAAGCATTCATAAAATCCGGGGAAAGTAATGAAAAACTACCTGTTGATGTTCGCTGTTTGTACGCTGTTAAGCCTGTCTGCCTGTGGTGGTGGTGGCGGAGGCGGTGGTGGTAACGATGGCGGCTCCAATGAAGACAATAATAGTAGCGGTAGTAATAATGGTTCCGGTTCCAGTGGTGGAAGTCAGCCGGATGGCTTGAACAGCGGTGGCAGTGGTTCCACCGGAACACTCACGCCGAGTACTACAAGGCCGGGGGGGAGCGGAGTGGGTAGCGATCCGGGTAATGAGGGCGGCCAATCCACGCCTACCGGTGTCGATAATTCCGAAGAGCAGTTCATCACTTATTACAACAGCGAAACCGATTACGGGTTTTGGGGATGTTTCACCCAGAACACCGACAATACCCTTTATATGTTCCTGTGGAATAATGACGAGCGGGGGAATTACGGAGGGTTCGGTATCAATGAAGAGGATATGTTCGAGATAACATGGAAAGCCGATTCCAGTGCACTTACCCTCAGTGATGATACTGCAAGCGCGACCTTCTCAAATTACACCTTCCTGAATGCGTACCGCTGGGACGCCGATTTTCAAACAGGTGATTTCAAGGATACCGTCAAATGCGGTCTGTATGATCAGGACGGCGTTCTGGTCAAAGAAGGGGCGTCTACAATCACGCAACTGATCAGTAACGGTCAGGACGGTAACGACCCTGAGCTCAATGGCTGGGCTTGCACCAGTAGCCAATACAATCCTTATTCGGCCATTTATCTGGACAATAAGCAATTTGCCATCGCGTTTAATGAGGAAGATGTTTTCAGCGGTACCTGGTCGGCCACCGAAGACGAAAAAAAGGTGCTGTTGACATTCGACGACGAGAGTACGATTGAATTTGTCAATGTGGACTTTGCATCGGCGAATAAATTCACCCTGGACTGGAATCTCGATCCGTTGCGGCCTTATTCCTGTCAAAGAGTCGATCTGGATGGTAACCCGATCGAATAAACGGAGTCAGTTCGGATGATTCGGCAAACAGGGGGCGGAATTTCCGCCCCCTGTTTGTTTTCGGATACCCCGAAACAAGTTCTTCGCTGATGTTTTCCGTTACTTGCTGAATATCGACCAGCGGCTTTTTCTATCTCCGACACGCGCTGGTTGACATTGTCAAAACTGCTATACTTTTTTAATTTACGTCAGATCCGGTCGGAGTAGCCGTTGAAAAGTATCCAGGTTCCAGAAAATATTGTCCCGCTCGATAACATCCTGCCTGAAGAGCCCTTGCTTATGATGGGCGCGGGTCCGGTGCCGATACCGGCGCGGGTGGCGCAGGCCAACTCGATCGTGATCAATCATCTTGGCGAGACTCTGGCGCGGGTCATCGAGCAGGTCAAGACGATGTCCCATTATGTCTTCCAGACCAACTCCAAACACATTCTCGGTGTCGCCGGACCGGGCTCGGCGGCCATGGAAATGGCCATTGTCAATCTGGTGTCCCCGAATGACTGTGTGCTGAGTATCTGCAACGGGTTTTTCAGCGGTCGGCTTGCGGATATGGCCGAGCGTAACGAGGCGGTCGTCATTCGTCACCAGGTGCCTGATCGGGAGTTTGCCCGGGCTGCGGAAATCGAGGTTTTGTTTGACAAACACAAGCCAAGGGTACTGACCATCGTACAGGGTGAAACCTCGAATACCACGTTTAACCGGGAGTTGCCGCAAATTTGCGAGATTGCCGCCCGTAATAACTGCCTGGTCATTGTCGACGCGGTCTGCACGCTCAGTACCATGCCGCTGGAAATGGATGCCTGGGGGATCGACGCGATTATTACCGGTGGTCAGAAAGGCCTCTCATCCATTCCGGGGGTCTCGCTGGTGGCGTTTTCAGAAAAAGCCTGGGAAGTGATCAGTGCGCCCGGCCGCAAGCTTCGCCACTGGTGTCTGGACGCGATGCTGGCCGACCAGTTCTGGTACAAAAAATCCTATCATTACACAGCGCCGGTATCGGGGATTCTGGCCATTCACGAAGCCTTGCGCCTGATCTGCAATGAAACCT
>JAGRHW010000287.1 GCA_020444765.1 Gammaproteobacteria bacterium
TGGCGAGGGTCCTCGACTGGGAAAGAGTGTATGCGAATCTATATCCAGATCCTTGTCCCCGGAGCTGCAGGCGACCAGTATTAATGCAAGCGCGCATACTGAAAGGATATTCAGTGATTTATTCATTATAAAGATAACCCCACAGGTTAAGTGTTCAGGTTGATAGTTTACTGCAACAAGGGCGACCACGAAGGCTCACGAACATCGCCTTCGGACAGCGTAATCCGCTGTTTGACGTTGCCATCGATGGACACCGCGCCAAGCACCCCGCGGCCGGCGGACTCAGAGGCATAAAGGATCATGCTGCCATTCGGCGCGAAACTCGGCGATTCGTCCAGACTGCCGTCCGTCAGGACACTCATCAGACCGGTTGGCCGGTCGATCACCGCAATACGGTACTGCCCGCCATCGCCATTGACCAGCGCCAGCGTATTGCCATCGGAGGAAACCGCCGGACTTGCATTATAACGACCTTCAAAGGTCAATCGATTGGCCCGCCCGCCACTGGCCGAGACCTCGTAGATTTGCGGCGAACCGCTGCGATCAGAGGTGAAGACCAGTGTTTCGTCGTCGACCCAGGCCGGCTCGGTGTCGATCGCGGCATTCTTCGTCACCTGCGCGGCGCGGCCGCTGGCAACGTCGATGATAAAGATCTCCGGATCGCCGGTGTGCGACAACACCGCCGCCAGACGCTTGCCATCCGGGCTCCAGGCCGGTGCACCGTTGATACCGACCTTGGATATCAGTTTTTTGCGGCTGCCGTCCCGGGTATCCTGAATATAAATAGCCGAGCGTTTTTTATCCTCGAACGACACATAGGCCAGACGTCGCGCGTCCGGTGCCCAGGCCGGTGACATCAGCGGCCGCCTGGACGTCAGCACCGCGACCGGGTTATGCCCGTCGGAATCCGCAACCTGCAAACGATAGGTACGCGCGTCGGCTTTGCCTTCGGCGGAAATATAGGCGATCTGCGTGTTGAATGCGCCCTTCTCGCCGAGGATTTTTTCAAAGACGATATCCGAAATTTCATGCGCGGCCTGACGCAGGCGACCGTTCTGCACCGTCAGGTTATAGCCCGTCATATGTTTCTGGCGCAGCACATCCAGCAACTGGAATTGCACTTTGTAGGTGTTGTCCTGCAGGCGATCGAGCTTGCCGATCAGCAGATAATCCACGCCGGACAATCGCCAGTTGGCGTATTTGACGTCCGCACCGCTGACCGGCCTGGCGACCAGATCCTGACGCTCAAGCGCCTTGAAGCGACCACTGCGTTGCAGATCGGCGGCGATTACCGCGGCGATATCTTCCGGCACTTCCGTCTGTCCGGACCAGCCGAAAGGCACGATGGCAATCGGCAGCGCACTCTGCCCAGCGCGGGTTATCTCAATCTCCATCGCCGCTCTCGCCTGCGACAACCAGCCGCTCAGCAAGACGATAGCGAGCAGTGAAAACAGCTTGTACGACTTTTTGATCTCAATCGTCATTTATCGTTCCGGCCCAAAAAAGAATCGTATTTCACGTTCAAACAATCGCGGATCCGGCGGCGCCGGTAAAGGCGAGGCCTTTCTGACCGCGCGCTCCACCGAGCGGACCAATTGCTCGCCCCCGCCCTGGCAATTTTCGGTGACTACATCGATCACATCGCCACTGGGGATTTGCCGGACTTTTACATCACAGCCAAAATCCGAGCCCAGTCCCGGCGGTTTGACCCAGTTTTGTTCAACTTTTCTGCGAATCGAATTTTCATAAGCGGTCTGCATTTGCATAAACCGCCGCGCGTTGGCAGCCCTGATCTCCCGTTGCCGTTGTTGCTCGGCTTCTGCCTTCAAGCGGGCTTCCTCTTCCAGTCGCTGCTTCTCGGCCTCGGCTTTTTTACGGGCCTCTTCTTCCTGACGCTTTTTTTCAGCTTCGGCTTTTTTACGGGCCTCTTCTTCCTGACGCTTTTTTTCAGCCTCGGCTTTTTGGCGTGCTTCTTCTTCCAGGCGTTTTTTTTCAGCCTCGGCTTTTTGGCGTGCTTCTTCTTCCAGGCGTTTTTTTTCAGCCTCGGCTTTTTGGCGTGCCTCTTCTTCCAGGCGTTTTTTTTCGGCTTCGGCTTTTTCGCGCGCTTCTTCTTCCTGACGGCGCTTCTCTTCCTCGGCTTTTTTCAGCTCCAATTCCTTGCGTTGCCTTTCCTGCTCAATTTTTTTTTGAGCCTCTTCTTCTTTGCGCTTTAATTCCTGTTGTCGTTTTTCCTCGGCTTCGGCCTCACGCCTGAGCTGTTCCAGCCTGGCCTCCTCTTCCTTGCGCTGCGTTTCAATGCGCTCGAGTTCACGTTCTTTCTCGATACGGTTTTTTTCGTTTTCCAGCCGCTGTCGTTCAAGTTCGGCGGCCCGGCGTTCCGCTTCGGCCTGTCGTTTGAGTTCTTCCAGTTCGCGCTGTTGCGCGGCCTTTTCCCGCTCTTCGGCCAGCTCTTTCAGCCGCTGTCTTTCTTCTTCGACCTTTTGTTGCTGCGCCAGTTGCTCTTCCTGAATCTGTCGCAGACGTTCCTCTTCGGCCTGCCGGTTAGCTTCGATTTCCTGCAGGCGTTTTTCCTTTTCCAGCTGCTCGAGATTCTGCTGTTGCTGTTTCTCTTCCTCAAGCCTTTGCAGGCGCTCCATTTCCTGCTGGATTTCAGCTTCATCGACGACCAGCGCCTCGATCGGCTGGACATCACGCAGCGGTTTGGATTTCAGGGATTGACTGACGCCGACGATCAGCAACACGGCCAAAGCAACATGCGCGAATATCGATAATATGACCGCTATTGGATAGTCACGTATCAGCTGCCACATAAGCTTATTGTCGGGGCGGGTCCGCCATCAAACCGATTTTTTTCGCCCCGGCTTTTTGTAATACAACCATGCTCTGCATCATTTGTCCGTAGTCCACATCGGTATCGCCGGCAACCAGTACCCGCTTATCCGGATTGAGACGGATGACCGCCGCGGCGAGCCGTTGCGCGGTCTGGTGATCGACCGGGCTTTCCGGGTCCTGACCGACGTTGAGATACCAGTCGCCATTGGCGTTGACGGTCAGTATCAGCGGCTCCTGATTCTGCGGATCGGTTTCCACCGGCTTGGCATCGGCTTCCGGCAGATCTATTTCAACCCCGGTGTGCAGCAGCGGCGCGGTAATCATGAATATAACCAGCAGCACCAGCATCACATCGATATAGGGTACGACATTGATCTCGGCGACCTGACGCCGGTTCGGTCTTCTGTAGTAGCCACTCATCGGCGGTTTATCTCGCGGCCTTTACGTTGAGCTCGGCGTTGTCCGACCTCGCGTGCGCGGACTTTTCGTGAATGCGTATCGCCTGGCGCTGCAGTACGGTGGAAAACTCCTCGGAAAAGGTTTCGTAACGATTGAGCAGCCGGTCCGCGTCGGTCGACAGGCGGTTGTAGAAAACCACCGCCGGGATCGCCGCAAACAACCCCATCGCGGTTGCGATCAGCGCCTCGGCGATACCGGGCGCCACCATGGCCAGCGTCGCCTGTTGTACGTTGCCGAGCGCGCTGAATGAATTCATGATGCCCCAGACGGTGCCGAACAATCCGATATACGGGCTGGTCGAGCCAATGGTCGCCAGAAAAGTCAGATTCGTTTCGATCGCTTCCTGCTCGCGGGAGACCGCAATCCGCATGGCGCGTCGCGAGCCGTCGAGAATGACATCGGGATTCGAGGTCTGACGGCGCAGGCGGCCGAACTCGGAATAACCGGCGGCGAACACCCGGTCCAGACCGAACAGTTTGCCGCGCTGCGAGTTGACCCGCGAATAGATATCGCTGATATCGCCGGTACTCCAGAATTCCTGCTCAAACAGCTTGGCGATCTTCAGAGCCTTGCCATACTGGCGGGATTTACCGTAGATAACGGCCCAGGAAAATACCGACGCCAACAGCAGGATCGCCATCACGATCTGAACGATCAGACTGGCCCCCGTGATCAGGTGGATAAACGACAAATCAGCGGTCAAAGTTTTATAACCTCATCAAGTTCTGCCGGCATGGCTGCCGGGTGACAGGCGTCCTGGCAATGACGCAGATACGTAATTACCGGTGTGTGAATAAAGAATCGCCGCCGGCCCCGGCCATCCACAACGCGATCAATTAGTGATTATAGGACGATACCACCGGCCCACGCCCGGCGGGTGTTTTACCGGCAATCGTCGTCGCCAGCCCCAAGCGTGCACGGCGTCGCGAAAGTTGACTCAGGATGATAAATTATTCAGATAGTTAAGGAAATAACATCGGCTGAATTATCAAAGAAATTTCTATCAAGCCATTGAACTTAACGCCGAATCCGGCAGATGACTATCAGGCAAGCATAGACAGAGCGGCGCAGCATCACGCCCGAACGCCAGGATTTCAGGTGCTGAACAGCGGTAATTCCGGGCGTTGCGCGGGGACGAGTCCGAAGTGTTCGTAGGCGCTCGAGGTCGCGACACGGCCGCGCGGCGTGCGCATCAGCAGGCCCTGTTGAATCAGGTAGGGTTCGATGACATCTTCGATGGTGCCGGTTTCCTCGCCGATCGCGGCGCCGAGATTATCGACACCGACCGGCCCGCCGTCGAATTTTTCGATAATCGCGGTGAGCAGTTTGCGATCCATATTGTCCAGGCCGAGGGAATCCACATTGAGCATATTCAGTGCCTTGTCGGCGATCTCGGCGTTGATCAGGCCGGCGCCTTTGACATCGGCGTAATCGCGCACGCGCCGCAACAGGCGGTTGGCGATACGTGGCGTACCGCGCGAGCGCCGTGCGACTTCGACACTGCCGGCCTCGTCGATCGACGCACCGAGAATGCTGGCGGAACGCTGGACGATACCGGCCAGATCGCCGGTGGCATAAAACTCCAGACGCTGAACGATACCGGA
>JAGRHW010000288.1 GCA_020444765.1 Gammaproteobacteria bacterium
GATTTGTTCGCCGACACCTTCCGCCCAGGCAGCATGTCCATGAACAAAAATCGGTACATCGGCACCAAGCGTCAAACCGAGTTCGGCCAGTTCATCGGTGGACAATCCAGTCTGCCAGAGCCGGTTAAGTGCCACCAGCGTCGTCGCCGCATCCGAACTGCCGCCTCCCAGACCACCGCCCATCGGCAGGCGCTTGTCGATCCATATCGACACGCCCCGGCGCTGTTCCAGTCTTGATTGCAACAGCAAAGCGGCCCGCACGACCAGATTTTCCTGCGGCGGAATCCCCGCACAGTCCGTCTCCAGCACGATGCGTTCATCATCGCGTAGGGAAAATCGCAACTGGTCACAAAAATCCAGAAACTGAAAAACCGTTTGCAACAGATGATAACCATCCTCACGCCGGTCGGTGATATGTAAAAACAGATTGAGTTTGGCCGGGGCCGGCCAGGTTTTCGTCGCCGTGCTCATTCAGCCGTCAGGTTTCCTGGCCGGGAATCTGCAAACGCCTGCTGCTGCCGTCGGCTTCCGAACCTTCAGCATCCCATTTTTCCGTAGTCAGTTTGATCAGGTAGTCGCTGCCTTCGACACGCACCCTGACCGGCAATTCATAGCCATCAACCTCCCGGTAACGCTCAAACGTCGCGGCCCAGGGAATATCATGCGCATCGACATAACGCAGCGAACGTAATCGCCCGTAGCTGTCATAAAGCGGCTCGGCACCCTCGCCCGGCAGTCCGCGCAACCAGCTGCCCAGATTATACAAGGGGATATTCAGCCCCGTTTCCCAGAGCAGCAACTGCTCGGCGCTTTCACCGTACAAGGCTTTTTCACCACTGCGAAAAAGGACTGCTTCGCCCGGCTTTTGCACGATTCGCACGGCACCCGCACCAAACGCACCAAATAGGTTAATTTCGGATTTTTCGTCCTCTTGTTCCCAGATCAGCGTGGCATTGGCGCCATCACGGCTGCTCTTGACCGATATCCGCCCTTGCATTTCCCAGCTCGTGATACTCAGCAAACGGGCCTGTCGATCCTCGACGGACATTTTTTCGGCCGGCAAGCGCTCATCCAGATCCGGATTGAGAAAACTACAACCGGCTAACGACAGGCTTGCAAAAAGTAATGCAAGAACGCCTCTCACTGAATATAGCGCTCCATGACACCTTTGAGCACGACATCATCAGGCGTGATCGCCAGCCCTTTGTTCCAGATCTCGGTGGCTGATTTTTCATCGCCGCTGACCCACAGAACCTCGCCGAGATGGGCGGCGATTTCAGGGTCGGCGAGCTTGGCAAACGCCTTGCTCAACAAGGCGATCGCCTCTTCGTAGCGGCCCTTGCGGTATTGCAGCCAGCCAAGGCTGTCGATAATCGCCGGATCGTCCGGCAACAGGCTGATCGCCTTGTTCAAATACCGTTCGGCCTGTTCGAGCCGTTTGCCGCGATCGACCAGAAAGTAACCGAGCGCATTGAGGGCATGCGCATTCTCCGGCTCGATTTCGATCACCCTGCGCAAGTCGCTCTCAAATTCTTCGTCCAGACCAAGGTGCTCGGCGGTCAAGGCATGGGCGTACAATAGCTCGACATGGTCCGGATATTCCTCAAGACCCGCTTCGAAAACAGCCAGTGATTCTTCATACTCGGTCGCCTCGCGCAACATCCGGCCTTCCGACAGAATCAGGCGAATCCGCAATTCGGGATCGGTATTGATCATCCGCAGGCGGTGCAGGCGATCCCGGCCTTTGTCGAGCTGCCCGATCGCCCCGTAGATTTCCGCGGAACGGATCTGGGCATCGATAACGTTTTCACCATCCTCGACCTGTTCATAATGCGCGACGGCTTTTTCATACTCCTGCCGGTTATCCGCGATTCGGCCAATGTAATAATTAGCATCGGAACGATACTGGCCTAGTTCGATCACCCGCTCCAGATAATGCTCAGCAGCGGCCGTGCGCTTTGATTCGAGCGCCAGCAGGCCCAGCGAAAACATCGCATTGGCATCATCCGGTGCCAGCCTGGCGATTTTTTCAAACTCGCCGCTCGCTCTGTCATACTGACCGGCCTCGACCAATAGCCGGGCAAGTCCGAGACGCACGAACAGATTATCGGGCTGATCGACCAGCCGCTGCTCGATATAGGCGAAGCCCTCATGGGCGCGACCGAGATCCGACAACACCTGGCCCTTGAGCAGAATCGCATCGTTGGAATCCGGGTCCATCGCCAACGACCGCTCGACCGCCTCCAGAGCTGGTTGTTTTTCGTTATTGGACAACAACAGCCGAGCCAAGCCGAATTCGGCCAGCGCATTATCCGGATATAAGGCATTGATTTTTTTCATCACGGACAGAGCCGCCCGATGATTGGTATCATGCAGCAAGGTCGAAACGGAGGTCAGCATACCGGCATCGGTGTCTTCGGCATGCGTGATCAGGCCATCGAACGCCTTGGTCGCACCGTCCACGTTGCCCTGACTCAAGTGGATCTGGGCGAGAATCTGTCGGGCTTCAAGATCATCGGGTGCCAGCTCCGACCAGCGATTCGCCGCCTCGGCGGCCTGCTCCCAGTTACGCCCGAAAATCGCCAGCTTGGTCGCGCGTTCGGCAACCCTGGCATCGGATGTTTTCTGCGAGGCGCTGAGATAATTCTCCGCCGCCACCCCGAGCATCCCGCGCCGGCCAGCCAGTTCAGCCGCCATGATTTCGTACATGAGCTGGCTTTGCGGCGAGACCGAGCTTGCGACCGGATCGTGTTGCCCGACACCGGCGCTAACCCGATCACTGGTCGAGCAGGCCGACAACGAAGACAGAGAGATGGCCGCAACGAGTGCCAGCGGTGAAAACTTGAGAGATAACTTATTCAATTTCCTGACCTGGTCAATCAGGGCTGTCAGCCTGATGTTCGAAAAATCCCTGCTCCGATCCATCCCTTATTCTGTGCATCATAACGCGCAGGCAATGCGCCGGGTAATTAACAGCTCACAATGTGCGAAACAGTCCGGTTTTGACGATTCCAGGAGATATCTCGCCCCGCAATACGCCGGTAGAAAAAGAATGAAACAAAATCAGACGTTTATAGTAACATACCTGGCCTTGAAATCCGCCTTGACACAATTGCAACGGGATATCGCGGTTCGTCTCGGTTTGATTCTATCATAGGGGTTTCAGCAACAAATTTTGCTACAATCCCGCGCGATGTCACTTTTAGCTCTTGGCCTGAACCATAAAACCGCCCCGCTCGATATTCGGGAGCTGGCCAGCTTTTCCCCGGAAAAGCTGGGCGAATCGCTGCGCGAGCTGAAAAACATCGTCGGCGTCGAAGAAGCAGCCATTGTCTCGACCTGTAACCGCACGGAAATCTATTGCGGCCTGGATAACGACTCTGTGGTCAATGTCGTCGAGTGGATGCATCAGCATTTGCATGTACCGCCGGAAAAATTCTCACCGTATCTGTTCAAGCATTTTGATCAAAACGCCGTGCAACATCTGCTGCGGGTCTGCAGCGGGCTGGATTCCATGGTGCTTGGCGAACCGCAGATCCTCGGCCAGATCAAACAGGCTTTTCAGCTCGCCTCGGAAAACGGCACGATCGGCAGGCAGCTCACCCAGCTTTTCCAGCATGCATTCAGCGTTTCCAAACAGATTCGCACCGACACGGCGATCGGTAACAGCCCGGTATCGATCGCCTTTGCAGCGGTCAGCCTGGCCAAGCAGATCTTCGGCGACCTGCGCAAACAGACGGCCTTGCTGATCGGCGCGGGAGAAACCATCGAACTGGCGGCAAGACATCTGTATGCCAGCGATACCGGCTCGATGATCATCGCCAATCGCACGCTCAAGCGCGCGCAGTTGCTCGGCGAAGAGTACTCGGCAAGAGCCATCGAAATCCGCGATATTCCGGGCGTACTGCATGAGGCTGACATCGTTATCGCCTCCACCGCGGCGCCACTGCCGATACTCGGCAAGGGCGCGGTCGAACAGGCCCTGAAAGTCCGCAAACATCAGCCGATCTTTATGGTCGATATCGCGGTTCCGCGCGATATCGAACCGCAGGTGGCCGATCTTGACGACGTTTTTCTCTATACCGTCGATGATCTGCAAAACGTCGTCGAGGAAGGCCGTAAATCACGCCAGCAGGCCGCCGATCAGGCCGAAGAAATCATCCTCGCGCAGGTCGATCTGTTTATGCGCAAGCTGCGGGCGATGAGCGCGATGGGCACGATCCGGGATTTCCGGCAAAACGCCGGCGAGCTGCAGGAACTGTTGATCCAGCAAGGCCTGCAGCAACTCGAACACGGCGCGGACCCCGCGGAAGTGCTGCGCCGTTACGCACATAACTTCACCAACAAACTGCTACATACGCCCAGCGTCCGGCTCCGTGAAGCGGGTGAGGAAGGACGCCTGGATATCATCGAATCAGCCACGGTTCTGTTCGGACTGGACAAAAAACAAACATGAAAGAGTCGATCAGGGAACGCCTGCAACAAATCAGCGAACGCCACGAGGAAATCGCCGCCCTGCTCGGCGATGCCGAGGTAATCGGTGACCAAAACCGTTTTCGCGATTTGTCCAGGGAATACTCGGCGATCGATCCGGTCGTGCAAACCTTCGAGCGTTACAAGGAAACCCTCGGCGATCTCGAATCGGCCAATGAAATGGCCAAAGACACCGACCAGCAGATGCGCGAGATGGCGCAAGAGGAAATCGAATCCGCGCAGAACACACTGGCCGACCTGGAAACGGATCTGAATACCCTGCTGCTGCCGAAAGACCCACGCGATGAAAGCAATGTATTTCTGGAAATCCGCGCCGGCACCGGCGGCGACGAAGCGGCGATTTTTGCCGGCGATTTGTTCCGCATGTACAGCCGTTACGCCGAATCCAAAGGCTGGCAAA
>JAGRHW010000289.1 GCA_020444765.1 Gammaproteobacteria bacterium
CGTCGGATCGGCGACGATTTTAAGTTCGAGTGAAGTTTGCTCGGCAGTGCCTTGCTGGGCTGTGGTCGTATCACTGCTTTCTGACACACCAGGTGCCGACGCATCAGGCGCCTTTGTGACTTCGGCCGGCTCCTCTTCAACAGGTTCCGGAGTGGTGGGCGCAGGCGTCGCCGGAGCGGCACTGGTAGCGGCAGTCGCCACCCGACCGATAGAGTCACGATACTCCTGCCACAGACGGTTTTGCTCCGTCATCATCGCCACCGCTTCGCCGCGGCTCGTCGCATTGATTTCCTCGCCGGAAGGCATGCGCAGTATTGCACCTGCCTTCAGTCGATTGACGTTATTGTCGACAAACGCATCTCTGTTAAGTCTTAGCAGAGCCATCATCATTTGCTGAACCGATGCATTGGCCGGCTTGGCGCCCGCGGCAATCTGCCACAAGGTGTCGTTGCGCTCGACCAGATAACTTTCATCACCAGCCGGACTGACGTCATTGCTGACCACAACTCCATTGTCATTGCCGACTTCTTCGGTGTCGCCCATGACAAGCACTTCCGGCATTGCATCTCCTGCCGCCGTACCGGTACTGGTCGTGACCGCTGCCGGTGCAGCTGCCTCGGGAGCCGGCTCGTCCACGGAAAATGTCTGGGCCAGCGGAATATCGGTGGAGGTGGTTCGAACGCCATCAAGCAGAAAGACCTGCCCCTCATCGCCAATTTCCGGCGAACGATTGGCAACCGCGGTCCCGGTGGGATTGTTGCCGATGACCGCATTACCTTCGGCACTGTCGGAAGAAATTGCAATCGAGTCGATCACCACCTCTTCACCCGGAAAATCGCCACCCGAAGCGGTGACCGTATTGTCATCGACTTCCGCTCCCGCTCCGTCGGCGACCACAACCTCAATGCCCGCATCGTCGCGCTCGATCGGCACCGGCACAACCAGATCCTGCTCGGTAATCGCCTGCGACTGGGTTTCCGGGACGATGGTAGAGCCTCCCGAGGAAACCGCATCCTGATTCATGAAGACAGGCGGGTCGAGCAGAATCGTGTATTCCCGAACCATCCGGCCTTTGGGCCAGTCGACTTCCAGCAGAAAATTCAGAAACGGCTCGACAACCGGACCGTTACTGCCGATCTTGATAAAAGGCGTACCGTCGGATTTCCTATCGATGGAAAACTTCAACGCCGTCAGCGCCGACGTCCTTTCGATCCCGGCTCTGTCAAATGCTTCGCGAGAGGCCAGCTGGACCAGCAACTCTTCGAGCTCACCCGGTTGCACCGAGTGTAGAAGTATTTCGGCGTCCAGGGGTTGATTGAGCGCTGAATGCATCTCGATGTCCCCCAGCCCCAGTGCCTTCGCACCGGATGATGCCAGGGCCAGACTTACCGCCACTGCAGTTGCTAATTTTCGCACTGTACTAATTCTCGCTTCGCAATATGACGAAATCCTGTGTTGAATGCACCTGTATTCGGAACACACAAACAGAAAAACCGGTCGTTCAAGTAAATACTTTTAACAAACTGATCTTATATATAGGTTAAATATAATCTTTTATCAAAAGCTCGGCTATCTGGACGCTGTTCAGAGCCGCGCCCTTTCTGACATTGTCCGCCACCACCCACATGTTCAGGCCACAATCGTGAGAAATATCCTTTCTCAAACGACCGACAAAAACCGGGTCATGTCCTGACGATTCCGTTACCGCGGTCGGATAACCGCCGTCGGCATGTCTGTCCAGAACGATAACGCCGGGTGCTTCTTCAAGCAGGGACCTGGCCGTCGCCAGATCAATGGGTTTTGCGGTTTCGATATGCAGTGCTTCGGAATGACCATAGAAAACCGGCACACGCACACACGTCGGGTTGACCCGGATATCGTCGTCCTCGAAGATCTTTCGGGTCTCCCAAACCATTTTCATCTCTTCCTTTGTATAGCCATTATCCTGGAAGACATCAATATGAGGTAAAACATTAAATGCAATCTGCTTCGGGTAGACCTTGCATTCGACTTCCTTGCCGTTCAGCAGGCCGGCGGTCTGACCGGCCAGTTCCTCGATGGCTTCCTTGCCGGTACCCGAGACCGCCTGATAGGTGGCGACATTGATTCGCTTTATGCCCACCGCATCGTAAATCGGTTTGAGCGCAACAAGCATCTGAATTGTCGAGCAATTCGGATTGGCAATGATACCACGGTTCGTATAGCCGGCTATTGCATGCGGATTAACTTCAGGAACAACCAGCGGGATGTCATCGTCGTAACGAAACTGCGAGGTGTTGTCTATAACGACACAACCCGCAGCGCCTGCTTTTGGTGCATATACCGCAGAGATCGAAGCGCCGGCCGAAAAGAGTCCGATCTGCGCCTTGCTGAAATCAAAGGTATCAAGGTTTTCAACCTTGAGATATTTATTGCCGAAAGCCACTTGCTTGCCGACCGAGCGTTCGCTGGCCAGGGCATAAACCTGCCCTACCGGAAAATCTCTCTCGGCAAGAATTGACAACATCGCCTCGCCTACCGCGCCGGTTGCACCGACCACGGCCACATCGTATTTTTTGCTCATCGTTTCACTCATCTACAATCAGGACTCAGACAGGTTTTTTACAACCGCGTCACCCATTTCCCGGGTACTGACCGAAGCACCGCCACCGGCAATGTCGGCAGTCCGTAAACCAAGATCCAGGGTTTTACCAACCGCTGCATCGATCCGCTGCGCGGACTCCTCATCAGACAGGGAATAACGCAACATCATCGAAACCGAGAGTATCGTCGCCAGCGGGTTGGCCTTGCCCTGGCCGGCAATATCGGGTGCGGAACCGTGAATCGGCTCATACATGCCCTGGCCTTTGGCGTTCAGCGAGGCTGACGGCAGCATACCGATCGAACCGGTCAACATGGCCGCCATGTCGGACAGAATATCGCCGAACATATTGGTCGTGGCAATCACGTCGAACTGCTTCGGCTCGCGCACCAGTTGCATCGATGCATTGTCGACGTACAGATGCGACAGCTCGACCAGCGGATAGTCCTTTGCCACGTCTTCAAAGATTTCACGCCACAACTCGGACACTTCCAGCACATTGGCCTTGTCGACCGAACACAGGCGTCGGTTTCTTTTCATCGCCGTCTCAAAGGCGCTGTGCGCGATCCGGCGGATTTCCGACTCCTTGTACTCCAGCGTATTGAATCCGCGGCGCTCACCGTTGGCGAGAGTTTCGATGCCTCGCGGCTGACCAAAGTAAATGCCGCCGGTCAGCTCGCGGACGATCATGATATCCAGTCCGCTGACGGCATCGGCCTTGAGCGCCGAGGCATCGGCCAGTTGCGGAAACAGAATCGCCGGCCGTAAATTGGCGAACAGATCCATTTGCGAACGCAAACGCAGCAGGCCGCGCTCGGGCCGTTGCTCGCGGGGCAATTTGTCATACTGCGGGCCGCCGACCGCGCCGCACAGCACCGCATCCGATCTCTGGCAAAGTGCCAGCGTGGCGGCCGGTAGCGGATCGCCATCCGCATCGACACCCGCGCCGCCGAACGGCGCCAACTGCCATTCCAGCGCCACCCCGTGGTGGTCGCGTAAACAGCTTAAAACCTTTATTGCCTCGTCGATGATTTCCGGACCGATACCATCGCCCGGTAATATTGCTATTTGTTTTGCCATAATCCTGTCGCGCTAATTGCAGATGCCGCCTGAACAGGCAGCCATCCGGTGGTGGTAGAAAATCTATTCAATTCAGATCGGAAAAAACAATCGACAACACGAATAACCAAACGCGATCCCAAACAGCGCATTTTAACGTAACTTGCCGAAATTAATCGACCTGTAGTGTAAAAAAATTGCTAATTCTACGTCGCCTCAACAAAGCCCTGACGGCCTTAAAGCGACTGTCTGAATTACTGAAACGGCTCATCCGACGCAGCAATCTTCCAGACTTCCTGCGTCGCGTCGGCATACCACTGTTTCATCAGAGGGTCGTTTATGACAGTGTTGACATATTTTTGCGCTTCGCCATCCAGTTTGATTTGATAACTGTTGAAACGCGAGGCCACAGGCGCATACATGGCATCGGCAACCGTGTAGTGACCGAACAGCCAGGGGCCGAGCTCGGCAAACCGTTCACGACAGCTGTTCCAGATAGCCGTGATGCGCCGGATATCGGTTTGCACATCGTGTGAAAGATACTCAGTCTCTTTTACCTGCCGGCAATTCATTGGCAAAGCGTTACGCAGATGAAAAAAGCCGCTGTGCATTTCCGCCGACACGGAACGCGCCACTGCCCTTGAATATTTATCTTCGGGCCAGAGTTTCTTCTCCGGAAAAAAATCCGCAATCGTCTCGCTGATCGCCAGCGAATCCCAAACCGTTTCGCCGTCGATAAACAAAACCGGCACCAGACCGGCGGGCGTGACTTCACCAAGCTGTTCTTCGCTGCCGGTCGTGAACAGCGGAATAACGGTTTCGGAAAACTCAAGCCCGGCATGACTGAGCAGGATCCAGGCGCGCAAGGACCAGCTCGAATAGTTTTTATTGCCGATAACGAGTTCGAGTCTGGCCATTTCGGTGTCTCCGTTTAGCCGCCGAACAACCAGGGCGCCTGTTGACGACGGTGTTCTTCGTAGGCGCGGATTTCATTCGCATGTTGCAGGGTCAGCTCGATATCGTCCAGCCCGTTTATCAGGCAATGCTTACGAAATTCGTCTATATCAAAGGCCATCGACTCACCGGCCGGTGTCCTGACAGTCTGCGCAGGCAGATCGACTTCCAGTTGATAGCCTTCACTGGCATTGCATTCGGCAAACAACTGGTCGACCTGTTCGGCACTGAGCCTGATCGGCAGAAAACCGTTTTTGAACGAATTGTTATAGAAAATATCGGCAAAGCTCGGTGCGA
>JAGRHW010000028.1 GCA_020444765.1 Gammaproteobacteria bacterium
GGCGGTTTGTACGGGCAGCAGCCGTCTTTGGTCAAGCTGCAAAATGACGATTTGCAGTATACGGTGGATTTCCGAAGCCTGTATCATACCGTCAGGAGAAACTGGCTGGGTGCGGGCAACGTGCCGGACACGCTGTCAGGTTTTCCCGTACTTGATATTTTGTAAATCCATAACGTTGGTAAAACCACTGGAAACCCGATGCAAAAGGTGGCGGTTGCCCGGCGGATCCTGCAATTGCTGGATCTCACCAGTCTTAACGATGACGATACCGCGCAGACGGTCATAACCCTGTGCGACAAGGCCGACACGCCTTTCGGTCCGGTAGCAGCGGTCTGTGTCTGGCCGCAGTTTGTCAAAACCGCCGCTGAACGACTGGCCGGCAGTTCGCTGCGGATCGCTTCGGTGGCAAACTTTCCCGACGGTCATCCCGACCCGGAGCCGGCCAAAAAGCAAACCATGCAAATCATCCGCGATGGCGGCGACGAAGTCGATGTGGTGTTTCCCTGGCGCAATTGTCTGGACGGTGACTTTGACAGCGGCAGTCATCTGGTATCAGGTTGCAAAAGCCGCTGCGGCAACGCGGTTAAACTCAAAGTCATTCTCGAAACCGGTGAACTGCTCGACGATGCGATCATTTATCGCGCCAGCCGGGTAGCGATCGATGCCGGTGCTGACTTTATCAAGACCTCGACCGGTAAAAGCCGGGTTTCCGCAACGTTGCCCGCCGCACGCACCATGCTCAGAGCCATCGGTGATGCCGGCGGAGGCTGTGGTCTGAAAGTTTCCGGTGGAATCAAAACACTGGATGATGCCAGGGATTACCTGGAACTTGCGGAAGTCATGATGGGGGCGGACTGGATAAGTCCGGAGTCATTTCGCTTCGGCGCCAGTGGTCTGCTCGACGCCTTGCTGCGGGAACTGGAAAAATCCAACGCCGATCTTTAACCACATTCAAGGAGTTTTTATGTCCCGTGTGAAAATCGACATGCCGGAAAACTATCTCTATTCATGCACCTTGCCGGTGCGTATCGACGATATCAATTACGGCGGGCATCTTGGTAACGATGCGGTACTATCGATGATGCATGAAGCGCGGGTGCGTTTTCTCAAACATTATCATTACAGTGAGTTGGACATCGAGGGCTGCGGCATCATCATGACCGACTCGGTCATTATCTACAAGGCCGAGGCTTTTCAGGGTGATCTGCTGCAGATCGAAGTCACCGTGGGCGACTTCAACAAATACGGCTGTGATTTTTACTACCTGTTAAGCAACAAAAATACAGCTGTGGAAATCGCTCATGCGAAAACCGGCATCGTATTTTTCGATTATAACGAACGGAAAGTCGTTCGTTTGCCGCCGGCCTTCAAGGAAACGTTTATCAAGGAGGTCTAGTAGCCTGTCAATAACTCATGTGCCAGCTGCGAATCGCGCCTGGCTCAGAAGTAGTAAACAGGTTCTGCAGGTTCCGCCGGTCGCCGTTATAAGGCAGCAAGCCCCTTGTCGCTTCGATCGAACCAGAGACGTGACATGTAGTTGTCCTTGGGCCACTGGAGATTAAACAGTTCCAGGCTCAGGCCGGTATGCCGGTCACGCAGCGTTGTGAACAACGAGCGCGCGATATCAGTATTACCGAGCTCCTGCTGGGAGATTGCCTCGACATAGAGTGCGCTGTCATAGTAGCTGCTGTCCGGATAGCGGAAACGCAGCTCCAGCATGGTGTAATAGGCTTCTTCCCAGTTCTTGCTGTCCACCAGATGAATGTAGCCCTTCAGATACAAGGCGTCGTCGGCCAGATAGCCTTGCGGACTTTCTTCAAGGAGCTTGTCCAGGCTTTTTAGGGCAGTCCCGGTATCGCCGCTGTCGCGGGCGTTGAGTGCCGAGGTGTAGAGGCTGATGTCCTGCTCGTCGGCATGCTTTAGCGATTCGCTCAGTACCGGAACTTTCAGACCGGCCCGTTGCTTGTTATCGCTGACGACCGGTCCGCCGGCGATATAGCTTTTGTACTCGCTCAATGACTGGTCGTACTCGCGGGATTTCTCCAGCTGTTTTGCCTTGTAGAATTGTTGCTCAAGCTGGTTTTTTTCGTTGGAGGCTCTGACAAGGATATCGTGACTGACTTCGAGGTCGCTTTTTTTCGGACCTGCTGTGGTCGGGAAGAAAGTAAGAGCCACCTGCAGTTCGTGCCCCGGGTCGAGGGTCAAGGCATTTTCGTCATATTCCAGCGTGAAGTCCTTGGTATCAGGTCCGATGAGCGCAATCGATTTGACCGGGTACACGTCTGCACTCTGGTTGGTCAGCGTCAGGGTCTGCATGGACGCGGTGCCGACATCGCGGGTGCCAAAGTAGACATCTGCCTGCGAGATCGTCAGGTAGCTTGTTCCGTTATTGTCCTGAACGTCTGTCTCGCCGCCACTGCCGCCACCGCTGCAGCCTTGTAATAACGCGGCAGACAGCAGCAGGCCGGCTGGCAGAAAAATTGGTGACCGGTGTTTTGTGTTCATTTCAATCCGCTCAAATGTTTTGTGTTGTATCGGTCAGTCGGAACTTGCAAGTTAACGAGACCATCTGTCGATCGCCCGGAATACCAAATCTCGGTATTCCGGGCTTTTATCCCTTGTTGATCAACCTGCAGCGCTGGTTCGCTGACTACCGTCAATATTTGTGGATTCAAAGTAATCCAGGATCACAGCACAGTTTTTGATAGATGTTTGCAGCTCGTCCGCACTTGGTTGCGGTTGTTCCTGGGGGTGCTGCAGCTCGTTTTTGGCTTCCTCTATCTTGAAGCGGATTTGCTCCAGAGCGATATTGAAGGCGTCGCTGATTTCTGCGAATTCCTTGCTGTCGGAACTTCTGAGTTTTGTATCGAGTTTGCCGTTCCCCAGATCCCCCAGGGCGCGTTTGATAGCCAGCAGGGGATGCCCCATCTTGCGAATAATGTATGCGCCGACCAGGCTGGTAACGATCACGTTGACGCCCAGCATGACGAGGACCCATTTGCCGAGCACGCTGCTCAGGGACGGAATCTGCTCGTTGATCAGGGCGATGTCTTCCGAGACAAACAGCATCGGCAGTTGACCGGAAACCAGTTGTGCCAGCATTTGCTGATAAAACACAGCCAGCAGGGCCGTGGTGATCAGCAGGTAAAGCGCTGACAGGTAAATCACGCGCCTGACTTCCCTTGTCTGAAATGTCTTGTCTTTTAACAAGGCAAGGAGGAAAAACGAATCTGAAGATCTGGCCATGCCAAGACTCCCTGGAAAAAAGTGGCTACTGTTTCATTGTTTTCGGCAAAACACTGACAAAATTTAAGCGCAATAATCCAGAGAGTTTGAATTGCTTGTTTTTTAACGATTTTTGCTTAATGTGACAGCTTCGAAAGGGCTTTATTCGGGGCCGGAAGCGTTTGGAATGTGACCGTCCGCACTGAACAGAGCGTTTGGTCCAGTACAATCCCGTGTGCCTGGGTCTGAAATGCGGTATCAATGTTTCAGCGCGGCAGCGCTGGTCTGTCAGATCCGGAATGTATACCGTTATGGGCCCTGCCAAGGCCTGCCGAACAGGACGATCCAGTTTTCCGCATGAACTCAGTGGCAGTACAAAACGGCAAGAACTCAAAAAGCAAATCGCCACCGCGGGCACATGTCAGCTTTTTATTGTACGGAAACAAGACTCTGTCATTACCGGGCGAGGATAGCGCATTCCCGGCCTGGGAGTATCTTAGTTATTGCATTATTCGCAACCCCGCCCATCTGCTGACCCACATCCGCCGGATTCTTTTGTGTCAGCGTCCGGAACTTCAACACTATATTCCCGGCGCCTTGCATGATTTGTTTCTGGTGCTGGGCAATAGAGGCTACCCCCTGCGCGACAGGATGCTTAGGGCCAATGAACCGTTTCTCTCCCGAGACTACATAAACCAGTTCCGGCACTGGTTGTCCGGAGTATACCGTCCCGAATTTGACGATCAGGTCTGTAAAGGAGCGGTACTGGCGGGCAGGCAGGGTAAGCTGCAGGAAAAGGTAGCAGGCCTGGTCAGAATGACCCGCTCGCTCACTTCACAAGGCAAGTCTGTGTTATCGGAAGCGGAAGAAAGAATGGCTGATGGTCAGTTCGATATTGCAAGGTCGCTTCTGGAGGACGCCATCGCCGGCGGCGACAGCAATGCACAATTGCAAACACTGCTGGATGAGATCAACCGGCGTGAGGCGTTCTGGGACAGCAAGCAAGCCTTAGAGACGCCGTCAGACAGGCTGGACAAGCGGTCATGAGTCACATCAGGGTAGAGTTATATCTTGAATACCTCTAATGGATTGGCTGCCTTCAATACACGCTTATCGTTGATGAGTGAGCAGACTCGTGCCTTATTGACTTTCTACTTCAACAAGAAGGACGGAAGGCTTTTTTCCCTGGTTGACGAGTCTGTGCCTTGCGACATCGCTATTATCGATCTCGATCATCCGGGTGCCGTGGCCTATCTGCTGCGTGAGCAGAAACAACAGAAAATCCCCTTTATCGGCTTGTCGTATAAACAGGTCAAACAGGATAACCCGCTGCTGCGTGTTGTTGGCAAGCCCGTTTCCCTGGCGGAACTGGAACAGGCGGCCAAAGAAATGGTTGCGCAGAAGCCGGACCGTATCGATACCGGAAAGACAAGCCCGGTTGTCAGTCAAGGCGTGGTGAAGAAAGCTCCTGGGGGGATCCCCGTGCTGACGGTCCGGGCCAGGCAAATCGAGTCCGCCGAGCGTGTAAGCAAATCCGGAGTAAGTCCGGTCGTTGTACCGGAGAAGCCAGAAAAACCGGATGTCAAAGAGCGATGGCGGGCCGCCGGTGCGCAGTTACTGCATGAAAAAAAAATCCGTTTGCTGTGTGGTGAAGAACGGACAATCAATAAGCAGGATCTGCAAAGCAGTGCCGGCCTGTTTTATCCGGAAAAAGAATTTTGGCAGGGTTGCTTCAACGAGGCGCTCAAACAAGCGAAAGCGACAAATACCTCTTTTTCGATTCAAACGCCTGCAATCAATATACTGGTGCTGCCGCAGCAGGACAGGGTTTATTCCAGTAAGTCCGTGAAAAGCGCCTTGGTTATCCATGCGTTTTCTTCACCTGTCATAAAGTCTGACGTGCAGGTCAGGTTCTTCGATGAGTCGGAAAGCCCAGTTATAAAAGAGTGCTTGAATTCAAGTAAAGGTTTTGCCTATTCCATGGAATCCTTTACCTGGCTGATATCTCTGGTGTCGTCCAGAGGAAAACTGCCGGAGGGCATGGATAGTAGATTGCCGTTGCGTCTCAGACACTGGCCCAACTTTACCCGGGTTGAAAACACGCCGGAATGTTTCAACATAGCGGCCTACTGGAGCAAGGACTTCCACTCCCTGGAAACGGCGATTAATCAACTCGATGTGCAGGCGCGTTATATCATCGCTTTTCTCAATGGTGCGAATGCGCTGGACCTTTTTGAAGCAGAGGTGATACCGGCGGCTCGCGCAAAGCGCGGTCGATTATTCCGCTTCTTTTTTCCGGGGCGCTGACTACATCAGGAATCCCTATGACCAGTCTTATCGTACATAAAGTGATAATCGCCGGACCTGTCGGAGCGGGTAAGACAACGGCGATCAACGCCTTGAGCGATGCGCCGCCTTTATCCACCGAGGAGCTGCCGAGTGACGAAACCCGGGCGATCAAGGAGACAACAACGGTCGCCATGGATTACGGCAGCGTGGTCGTGGATAACAAATACAAGGTACATATTTATGGTATTCCCGGCCAGCAAAGATTCGATTTTATGTGGGATATCCTTGCCAAGGGTGGTACCGGACTGGTGATTTTACTGGATGGTACACGGCCAGAGATTTTCAAGGATCTTAAATACTACAGCAATGTTTTCTCCGATCTGGTCAAGGATCATCAACTGGTGATCGGTCTGACAAAAATGGATAAGGGCGCGCCGCACGGGCTTGATGTCTACCGGCAGTATCTTGATGAAATTTCTATGAGAGCGCCGCTATTCGAAGTCGACGCCCGGTCGGGTTCGGACATGACGTGTTTAATACGGGCGTTGATCGCTTCAACTGAGGCATAAAGCAATTAACACTTATACGGCACAAAGCAGGCAATATGTTCAGGTAACGGCTGCGGGCTGTTTTTACGCGGTTCAGTCGGCTGAAGCCAATCCCTATCGCGATGTCTTGCTGGCCCTGTTAAAAAGCGAGGGTGATCAGGCATTCTCGGTGGACTTTGCAAAGAAGTATACGGGACTTGAACATGACAGGGCGCTGGAGTTTTTCCGCACACTCGAGTCGGGCGGATTTATTTGTGGCGCAAGCGTACCTTACCGGCAAGCGGATACGACAATCGATATTCTTCTACCGCAAGTGCTGCCGGAATTGTCCGATCGCAGACAGGTCATACTGGCGGATGCCGGTCGGGGATTTTTCCTTGGACTCAGCGGGTTCAGTGAATCCCAGGCCGAAGAGCTAGCCGCATTCAGCTCCGGTCTGACTGCTCTGTATGACCGCAGACAGACCTTTCTGAGCGATGAGGTATTGCTGGAAGACTCGGCACTGGCTTTTGTCGATCCGGCCGGTCACAGCCAGTTGGGGTTCTGGCCCTTGCATATTGGTTCAAATACCTTGACCCTGATCATTCGCGGTATTCCGGACTTTAACGGTGCGGCGTTTCGCCGACTGGTCTGGGGTTTGATTCAACGATATGGCTAGCCGTAACTGCTGGCCTGATTAACTGTATCTCTTTAGCTGACGGAAAATACAATGCGTGCAGAACTGCTTAACTCAATTTTGAGCGACCTTAACGGCTCTTCCACCGATATAGAAGCTTCGGCTGTCCTGTCGACTGACGGACTGGTTATGGCGGCCATGTTGCCGAGTGGTATGGACGAGGATCGGCTCGGCGCCATGAGCGCGGCCATGTTGTCTCTCGGTGACCGGATTTCAGCCGAGCTGAATCGTGGTATCCTCGAACAGGTGTTGATCCGGGGTGACGAGGGTTACGTGTTGATGACCCATGCCGGCAAGGAAGCGGTCGTTACCGTTTTATGCAAGTCAGATACACGGCTTGGACTGGTTTTTCTGGATCTTAAACGTGCAGCGGAGAGTATCAAGAAAATAATCTGATACCACGTCGCCTCTCACTTCGGCGGTTTACTATGGAAATGCCCGAGCAACATGTCGATGGTGAATTCACGGAAGTGACGCTGGTCTTTTATGATGGAAGCCAGCGGACAATCCGTTTGATCGACGAGGAAGTACCTTACCCGGACGGTCGTCTGATCGTCTCCCGCACTGATCTGCATGGTGTGATTACCCAGTGTAATCAGTCTTTCGTATTGATGTCGGGCTATACCGAGGCCGAACTGGTCGGCCAGCAACATTGTATTCTGCGTCATCCGGATATGCCTGCTGCTGCTTTCCAGGATCTCTGGCTGACAATTGAACGGGGCGAACCCTGGCACGGCTACGTCAAAAACCTGCGCAAGGATGGCCGCTATTACTGGGTCTTCGCTTCCGTCATACCGAATAAGCGTGAAGGGCGAATCGTCAGCTACACCTCGGTGCGCCGTAAACCGTCACGCACAAAAATCCGCGATGCCGAAAGTCTCTACAGAAAAATGCTGGATGAGCAGTCATGAGTGCTCATTATACGATGACGGTTAGCCCGGATTTTTCGCCGAAGTTTATCCCCGGCTGGTATATCTTCAACACCTGGTTACAAAAGCAATTGGGCGTTTCGATACATTTGGAACTGTTCGACAGCTTCAATGCCCAGAGGCAGGCGATCGAAGACAACCGCATCGATCTGATATACGCCAATCCTTTCGATGCAGCGATGCTGGTGCGCGAAAAAGGCTTCCAGACAGTTGCAAGCCCGGCACAGATGTCCGACGAAGCGGTCATCGCCGTACACCGGGACTCACCGATCGAAAGTGTGGAGGCGTTTAACAAGCCGCTGTCGGTAGCCTATACCAATGACCCCGTAGTAAACCTGATCAGTGCGATCATGCTGGAGCCGGCGGATATTACGACGGACGATCTGCAATTGATACAGGCCAAGAGCTATGTGCTGGTCGCCAAACAGATTCTGCAAAAAAACGTCGAGGCGGGGTTTTTCCTTAAAACCGCCTTCGATGAGTTTTCGAGCATTATTCGTGACCAGCTGCGTGTGCTGATCGGCAGTGAAATCCATGTCATCAGGCATGCCTTGCTGTCGGGACCACGATGTGCTGAGCGGTTTGACGCCTTGCTCGCCAGCCTGCTCGGCATGGCTGACGATGAAAAAGGCCGCGCCACACTGCAAAGCATCGATATGCAAGGCTGGCAACGAATGACTCAGGAGGACACCGAATACATGATCGACCTGATGGACGCGCTGCAAAACTGATACGGCGCATTCGACACCTGCCATAGCGGATTTCCGTCACCGACCGGCGATGAGTAATGTAAATACCGGGATTAGTATTTTGCTCCATGTGCATTCCGCTCAGGGTGCAATATACTAAGCCTAGTTAATACGATACGTACCGAGGTTTTATGACACGTGAAATAGACCAGTCGATTCTGGGCTCATTCAAAAGCAGGCTGGAGCACCACCCTGTTTATGAGGCAGTGGCGACCGTTGAGGACCTGCAATGCTTTATGGAGCATCACGTGTATTCCGTGTGGGATTTTATGTCCCTGATCAAATATCTGCAGTCGATCATTGCGCCGACCAGTTACCCCTGGAGGCCGGTCGGTGAAGGCAGTGTCAGGCGGTTTATCAACGAGCTGGTACTCGAGGAAGAGTCCGACGAGACAAATGTGGAAGGCGAGTTTTCAAGCCATTTTGAGCTTTATCATCGCGCCATGAAGGAGATCGGCGCCGATACCGCACCATCAGAAGCGTTTCTGGCCATGGTCGGCACCAGCGGCGTGGAGGAAGCGTTGCAGCATCCGCACGTACCCGCGCCTTCGCGGGACTTTACTACACGTACCTTCGAATTCATCCAGAGCGACAAGCCGCACCAGGTGGCGGCCGCGCTGGCGCTTGGGCGCGAACATATCATTCCCTGTATGTTTCGTTCGATTCTGCAACAAACCGGTGTGACCGACAAGGAAGCGCCGATTTTTCATTTCTATCTGAACCGGCATATTCATCTGGATGAGGATTTTCACGCGCCGCTGTCGCTGAAATTGCTCAATGGACTGTGTGGCGGCGATGAAAGCAAGATAGAAGAAGCCGTGGAAGCCGCCAGAAGCGCGGTCGAGGCCAGACTGGCTTTCTGGGACGGCGTGCTGGAAAACATCAACAAGCGGGGTTGATCCAGGCCGGACAAGCCAGACCAGGCTATTGCAGCGCCGCTGCCAAGGCGGCATAGTGACCTGTTTTGCCGGCAGGGAGTTCACATGGCGCCTAGCCCGATCAGCATGCTTGTACGGGTATTTATTCCGTTCGCTTTCGGCTATTTTCTGTCTTATCTCTACCGGGTGGTCAACGCGGTTATAGCGCCGGATCTGATCGCCGACCTCGGCCTGGGCGCGGGTACGCTCGGCGTGTTGACCGCGACGTATTTTCTGACCTTTGCGGCGTTTCAGATACCTCTCGGCGTGTTGCTGGATCATTACGGACCGCGAATCATCGAGTCGGCATTACTGGTATTTGCCGCCCTCGGCGCTACGCTGTTCGCCCTGGCCGATAACACGGCAAGCCTAATCATCGGCCGCGCACTGATCGGTTTCGGCGTGTCGGCCTGCCTGATGGCGTCGTTCAAGGCCTTTACGGTTTTTTATCCGCGGGAAAAACTGCCGCTGGTCAATGGGTTTATCATGGCAGCGGGCGGGTTCGGCGCGCTGGCCGGGACCGCGCCGACCGAAGCCGCCGTGCAACTGGTCGGCTGGCGTGGCGTGTTCTGGGGGCTGGCGGGTTTGACCATGCTTTGCTCGCTGATGGTTTACCTGCTGGTGCCGGCGTCCGCTCGTCCACAGCACAAAACCACTCTGGCCGAGCAGATGGTCGGTGTCCGCACGGTTTTTGTCAGCGGTTTTTTCTGGCGAATCGCACCGGTAACCATGTTTTCGCAGGCCGCTTTTATCTCCATGACAAGCCTGTGGGCCGGGCCGTGGCATCACGATGTTGCGGGTCTGGCGCGTGCCGATGTGGCGGCCAGTCTGTTCTGGATTGCGGCGGCAATGGTGGCCGGCTTTCTCGGGCTCGGCGCATTGGGCGAACGTTTGTCGCGTTACGGGATTCGACTGATCGTGCTGGCCGGCACAGGGATGTTTGCTTTTCTTCTGGTGCAGATCGGCATTATTCTGGGCTGGGCGCTGCCGTTTCCGGCCTTATGGATTTTGTTCGGATTTTTCGGCACCTCGGGCATTCTGCAATATGCGGTGTTGTCGCAACATTTTCCGGCCGGTCTTGCCGGCCGGGTCAATACAGCCATCAATCTGATGGTGTTTGCGACGATTTTTGTTCTGCAATCCCTGAGCGGTCAGGTGATCAATCTGTGGTCAGCGAGCGAGAGCGGAGCTTACCCGGCTGAGGCTTATCAGGCGGCCTTTGTGATGTTTCTGGTCTTGCAGATTACCGCTTTTGTCTGGTTTGTCTTGCCGCGCCGGCAATAAGCCGTTGCTCTTGTAGAAAGTCGATCAGCGTGTCGGCATGCTGATGAAAAATTTCCACTGAATCATGATCCGCGCCTTCGATCAACACCAGCCGCGGTGGATTGTCGGTGGCATTAGCGGCGATTTCCCGTGCCTCGTCCGCCGGAACGGTGGTGTCGGCAAGACCGTGCGCAAGTAATACCGGGCAGCGGATTTTACCGATGGTATTGAGCGGTGCGATATCGTCCAGTTTATGGCCGATGGTTTTTTGTACCTGGCTGATGATCAGTCTGCGCAGCCAGGCCGGAAACCGGCCGAGATAGCGCTGCATCATCTTGTCCGGATGGGAAAACGCCGACAGACTGATAACAGCCTTGACGCGCGGATCGCGGCTTGCCACCAGCAGCACCGCGCCGGCGCCGACCGAATGGCCCAGCAGGATCAGCGTTTGGTTCCAGCGTTCCGGCTCGCTGTAAAGCCAGTCGATACAGGCTTCTATATCCTCGGCAAAACGCGGCATGGACGAGAACGTGTCCGAGTCACTGTCGCCATGGCCGCGAGCATCCGGCAATAAAACATTCAGCCCGGCGGCGAAAAACGGCTCCGCGACCGGCAACATCAGCTCGGCGTTGCCGCCCCAGCCGTGCATGATGATAATGCAGGCCGCGTCCGGTTTGTTCGGTAAAAACCAGGCATGCAGTGTTTTATTGTTGCGGCTTGTAATGCGAATCGAGGCAAAGGGCAGGTCAGACGCCTCAGGCGTGGAAGCAATGGGAATTTTCGGTGCGCGAAAACCCCGCACCAGCAAACGCCGGAAAAGCCAAGAAGTCCCGACAAACAACAGAAATAAAAATAGTAACGTATTCAGCATGAAATGGCTGGCAGGCTTATGCAATAAAGCTGACTTCGAGAAGTCCGCGCACGGCATTGGCGAGAAAAATTCTGTCGGCTTTCTGCAGATCGGCGATACCGAGATTTTTTTCGCTGACCAGGCGCTTGCGGTCGGCGAGCAGTTGCGAGCGCATTACGCCAGGCAGGGCGCCGCTGTCGAGCGGCGGTGTAAACAGTTGCCCGTCCTGTTCGATAAACAGATTGTGGCGGCTGGCTTCGGCGAGCTGATTTTTTTCATTGAGAAACAGCACATCATAAAAACCTTTTTCGGCAGCGGCATCAAAGTCGCTGTTGTATAAAGCGCGCCGGCTGGTTTTGTGACGGCGGAAAACCGACCGGCTGTGGATTCGGTTTTTACTCAGACAAACGCGCGGCGTTTCGGGGCCTGGCTTGTCAATCGCTTCGGCGGAAAAAGACAGGCTGCCGTCGTACGCCAGAAGTATGCGGACTTTGAGATCCGCCGTAGTGTTTTGTCCGGCGAGAAAGGTGTTTGTCTGCTGGCGGAATATGTTTTCGTCCAATAAAAACTGAAAAAACGCCGCAGATTTTTTCAGGCGCTGCAGATGCGCTTCAAGATAGGGGATATTTTTTTTCTGTCGATCGTAGCGGCAGGTCTCGATCAACTGGAAATCCTGGTTCAGGCCGGTCAGGAATTTCGCTTTCAGCAGGCATTCATCCCATTCTTCTTCCGGCTTGCTGTCGAAAATAATGCCGCCACCTATGCCAAGCCGTCCGTTTTTCGTTTGACCCTCGAACTCGATCGTGCGGATCGGTACACTGAAGGTAAAGTCGTTATCCGGCGTGATATAGCCGATCGCGCCGGTGTAGACACCGCGTGGCGTGGACTCCAGTTCATGAATGATTTCCATGGTGCGGATTTTCGGCGCGCCACTGATCGAGCCGCAAGGGAAAAGCCCGTCGATCACCTCGCCGAAGGGAATGTCGGGTTCGACTTCGCCGCTGATTGTCGAGATCATCTGATGCAGGGTTTCGAAGGTTTGTATTTCAAAAAGCCTGTCGACCCGCATGCTGCCGGGTTTGGCCAGACGGCCGATATCGTTGCGCATCAGATCGACGATCATCAGGTTTTCCGATAACTGCTTGGCGTCATTGGCCATGGCTTGCATTATTTCGGCATCCGCCTGCCCGGAGTGACCGCGCGGGCTGGTTCCTTTCATCGGTCTGGAGACCAGCGTAGCGCCCCTTTTCTCGATAAACAGCTCCGGGGACAGGCTGAGAATTGTGCTGTCCGGTAACAGCAACAGGGCGGAATAATCGACGCTTTGTCTGGCGCGCAGCGCGCGGTACAGGCCGAGGATTTCTCCCTGCAGTTGAAAATCCATGCGCAGCGTATAATTGACCTGGTAGGTGTCGCCTTCGTAAATATAGCGCTGGATTTTTTCCAGATTCTTTATCCAGGACTCACGCGTTTCTGTTAGCCGGATATCGCCGATAAACGGCTCGAACTCGGCTTCATCCCGCAGGGCTTCGGCAATTTCCTCGCTGCCAACCCGCAGAGGTTCTTTGAAGGCATAAAAACGCAGCAGGGGCGCATCCGGTTTATTGACGGCAAATCCGGCGAGTTTGCCGATCAGGGCGTAAGCGGCTTCGTAACGGATCGTGCCCGCGAGATAAAAGCCGCGTTTGCGTTGCTCATCGATCTCGCGCAAGGCCTGTTGCAATTCCGTGGCATCGCCAGCGACGATTTCGCAAACCGGATCGAAAAACACCATGGCGTCCTGACCCGATTGACGGTCCCGGGTATTTTCCAGCAAAAAACAGGGGCGTTTTGCGGACAGCAGGTTTTTCAGTGAATTCATCGGGCGCAGTTAGATTCCGGTGGCGCAGGCAAGTTTCCGTTCTGCACGGGGCAAGGTCAAGTGATGCGTCCGGCCGATCGAGCTTGCGTTTCGGGCCCGCTCAGCTAGTTTTAAAGGTTCGGCCAGCGCAGCGATCAGCGGGTATGCAAGGCATGATAGACAGACAGGCGTTCAGCAGGGTTTTGCTGCCCGGCTTGCTGGCGGCGAGTTTGGTTGCCTGCGCCTCGAATCCGCCGCGCGATTCCGATGATCTTTGCCGGATTTTCGAGGAAAAGCGCGCCTGGTATAAGGCCGCGATCGCCATGGAAGAACGCTGGGACGTACCGCTGAACGTGCCGATGGCGATTCTTTATCAGGAGAGCGGTTTTGTCGCCAAGGCCAGGGCGCCGCGAAATTACACTTTCTTCGGCTTGATTCCCTGGGGCCGCAAGAGCAGCGCATACGGCTATTCGCAGGCGCTCGACGGCACCTGGCAGCGCTATATCGACGAGACTGGCAACCGCGGCGCGGACCGCGACGATTTCGACGACGCAATCGATTTTGTCGGCTGGTATGTCAACGCCACGACGACCTATAACCGGGTCGCCCGCGACAGCGCCTATCACCAGTACCTGAATTACCACGAGGGCTGGACCGGCTATCGCAGTCAGCGCTGGGCACAAAAGCCGTGGCTAAAAGATGCGGCGGCGCGGGTCGATACGCGTGCGCGGCGTTATGCGGAACAGTTTCAGGCTTGTAAGGAGGAGCTGTCGCACGGCTTCTGGTATCGTTTGTTTCATTAATCCGTCGGACAAGGTGATTTGTAATGAGAATAGTGTGTTGTTTGCTGATGATGGTTTTGGGTTTTCCGCTTTACGCGCAGCAAGCCGCCACGCCTGCCGATCCCGGTGCGGCACTCAAACCGGAGGATTTTACCAGCGAGCGTCACGGGGACTGGGAGCTGGTCTGCGCCAAAACGGGCGCCTGCATCATGGCGCAGGTCGGTAACGACAGCAAGGGCACGCCGATCATGGAAATGCGCATTCGCAAACTGCCCGAAGTCCAGGAAGTCGAAGGCAAGAAAATCCTCGCGATAGCCGATATTCTGACGCCGCTCGGCGTACTGCTGATGCCGGGCATCGAACTGCAGATCGACCTCGGGCCGGTGTATGCTGCCAACTACCAGCTTTGCACGGAAACCGGTTGTCTGGTGCGCGAGCCGCTGGCCGAGGAAACGGTCAAGGCATTCAAGGCCGGCAGCAAGGCGACGGTCAGTCTGATGGCCGCCGGGCAGGGCGAGGTGCGGGCGACGCTTTCGCTAAAGGGTTTTACCAGTGCTTATGAGGCGCTGAAATAGCCGCCGTTATTCAGATGCCGGCGACCTGGTAAAGCGGCGTTTGCTGGGCATATTCGCGAAAGTCGAACAGACTGCCGTTTTCCAGCAGTTCGACAAACGACCGGGCGTCGTTTGCTTCCGGAAACGCGCCTCCCTGCATGGCATCGATGCCCACATCCTGGAAATACAGCAGATCGTCATGGCTTTCGACGCCGTCGATAATACAATCCTTGTCCATGTATTGCGCCATCGCCACGCTTGCATCGACCAGTGACTGATGCTGCGGGTGTTCGTTGATATGACTGATCAGCAAACGATCGATTTTGATGGCGGTCAGCGGCAGCCGGTGAAGATGCGTCAATGAGGCATACCCGGTGCCGAACTGGCCCATTTGACAGGAAATGCCGGCATCCTGCAGTTTTTGCAGCTTTTCGATGGTCGCTGCGATATCCCGCACCGCCACGTCTTCCTTGATTTCGCAACGCAGCCTGGCGGGATCGATGGCGGCGTTTTGAATCAGGCCAAGCACGTCTTCGGCAAAATCGCTTTGTTCGAAATACCGTGAATCTATGGCCACGCTGACAAACTGAAAGTCATTTTGCGGTCGCGCAGCGGCGACGGTTGCTATCAGCGCACAGGCCTGAGTCAGTTCCCAGCGGGCAATTTCACTGATCAGCTCCGCATCGTCTATGGTTTCGAGCAGTCTCGCCGGCTGGTGTTTGTGCGGACGTGGTTCCAGCCAGCGTAATTTGGATTCGGCGCCGATGATATTGCCGTTGGGTTTGACGATCGGCTGAAAATGCAGGGCGAGCTGCCCGTGTTGCAGCGCATTGCGCAGTATGTCGTCGAATTGGCGAGGAGTCGCTTTATCGCGCGTGATGGACACAACCTGTCCGGTTTGTGCGGGGTGAAATTCCATTTTCAAATCCATTTGTAGTGTTCGTATTGCGTCCGTGCAATACGGGAAAACAGTTGTCCAAACCGGGTCGGGCCTGTCAGTTTTAGCGGTCCGGGCGGATAAATCTGTATTAAATCAGTCCTTAAGTATGGCCGGCCAGGCCGTTTTATTTCGGCGCCGGGGGCATCGTGTCAAAGGCCGGTATGCTGTCATCCATCTGATCCCAGACCGGGCGGCTGTTCGCGTAAACGATGGCTTCCGGCTTGAACCAGGAACTATCATCAATTGTGCCAACCGCGACCGATGTCAGGCCCGGGCGGCCACTGTTGGTGCCGAACAGACGGCTGCCGCAGGTCGGGCAAAAGGCGAAGGTTTTGACATTGCCGCTGTCCGCGGTTGTGGTGAAGTGCGTGGTTTCACCGTTTATGGTCATGTCATCACTGCTGAAAAACGCCAGCGACATATGCCCGGTGCCCGAAGCGCGGCGGCAGTGTTCGCAGTGACACTGGGCCATGCGGACGGGTGGTGTGTTGATGGTATAGTGGACAGTGCCGCAGAGGCAGTGGCCGGTGGCGAAAGGTTGGTCGGACATGGGCTTTTCCTCGGTGTTGGCTGGAGCGATGAGCATATAGCAGGTCGCGCCGAAATGATATTGTCAGGTCGACCGGGTATAAACAGCAGGCGACAACAGGCACAGGAGTAAAACGCATGCAGGGTACGGTTTCCAAGATGACGGCGAATCTTGCCGGGACGGTGGATTACGCTTTGCCGCTTGGCGAGCAGTCGCTGCCGCTCAACGAGCGGCTGGGACAGACACTGAGTCTTGAGTTTACCGGCAATATTTTTTGCGCGGCCTGCGGCCGTAAAACCAGCAAGAGTTTTTCGCAGGGGTTTTGTTTTCCGTGCATGCGTTCGCTGGCGTGCTGCGATATGTGCATCATGAAGCCGGAGACCTGCCATTTCGATCAAGGCACCTGCCGCGAACCGGATTGGGGCCAGCGCAATTGCATGGTGCCGCATACGGTTTATCTGGCCAATACCTCCGGCCTGAAAGTCGGCATCACCCGGCAGTCGCAGATTCCGACTCGCTGGATCGATCAGGGGGCGGCCCAGGCGCTGCCGGTTTTCAGTGTCAAAACCCGCAAGATATCCGGGCTTGTAGAAATCGCGCTGGCCAATTATATGGCGGATAAAACCAACTGGCGGGCCTTGCTCAAGGGTGAGGCCGATGCGCTGGACTTACCGCAACTCGCGCGCAAAGCCGTCCCGAAAGTGGAAAACCGTCTGGCGGCGATCGTCGATG
>JAGRHW010000290.1 GCA_020444765.1 Gammaproteobacteria bacterium
AGGGCGAGGCGGCGCTGACGGATTTCAGCCTGACGGTCGAACCCGGTGAAAAAATCCTGGTACTGGGGCATACCGGCAGCGGCAAAAGTACGCTGATTGCCTTGCTGGCGCGTTTTTATGATGCCGATCAGGGCATGGTCACGCTGGGCGGCAAACCGGTGCAGGATTACAGCGAAAGTGTTTTGCGCAGCCAGCTCAGCGTGCTTTCCCAACCGGTACAATTGTTTTCTGGCAGCGTCAGAGACAATCTGCGCCTGGCCGGCGAAGCGCTGGATGATAACGCGATGCTGGCCGCGCTGAACGCGGTCCGGCTGGATCAGGAGCTGGGCGAAGCGCCGCTGGATTACGCCATCGGCGAAAGCGGCAGCCGTCTTTCCGGCGGGCAAAGAAAACGCTTGGCGTTGGCGCGGGCCATGTTGCGCGCGGCGCCGGTGTTGTTGCTCGACGAACCCACCGAAGGGCTGGATCAGGCCACCGAAGCGCAGGTGGTGAAAAACCTGTTGCGGCAAAGCGCCGGGCAAACCGTGTTGATGATCAGCCATCATCTGCAGACCGCACCCTTGTTTGACCGTGTGCTGATTCTCGATCGCGGGCGCCTGGTCGAGCAGGGCGCGCCAGATCAGCTCGCCCAGCAGGCGGGCAGCCGTTATCAGGAATTGATGGCGGTGTAGCGCTCCATGTATTGTCGATATTTTGATTATTTATCGATTTTTTGCCATGCTATGCGCTGACTTTCCTTAGCGTTGCCATTGCCATGTCTCTCAAACTCAGCGTTCTCGATCAATGCCCCATCCACAACGGTAAAACCGCCAGCGAAGCCTTGCACGATACCCTGGCGCTGGCGCAGCTCTGCGACGAAGCGGGCTACCATCGCTACTGGATTGCCGAACACCACGACACGCCATCTTATGCCAGTTCCTGCCCCGAGGTGCTGATCGGCCAGGTCGCGGCGCGCACACGGCAGATTCGCGTCGGCAGCGGCGGCGTAATGCTCAATCATTACAGCCCTTACAAAGTGGCCGAGGTCTTCCGCACGCTTAACGCCTATTACCCGGATCGTATTGATCTCGGTTTCGGCCGCGCGCCGGGCGGCGCGGAAAACAGCAGTCAGGCGCTGGCCTGGCCGCGCGGGCCGCTGAGCGCGGATTACTACGAAGAGTCGGTGTCACTGCTGCAGGGCTTTTTGCGTGACCGGGTCGAAGGCGTGCGTGCCATGCCTTATGCAGGCGCGGCACCGGGCTTGTGGACCCTCGGTTCCAGCGCGGGCAGTGTCGGCCTGGCGGCGCATCTGGGTCTGGGGTTTGTGCTGGCCTTGTTTATCGGCACGCATGAGCGCCCCGCCGAGATTATTCAGGCTTATCGCCAGCAATTTCAGCCCGCCGCCCCCGGCGAGCAACCCCAGGCGATCATTGCCACGGCGGTAATCTGCGCGGACACCGAGGAAGAGGCCAGGCTTCTGGCCGCCAGCCATGTCTACTGGAAGGTTCTGGCGTTTCGACACGGTATTCGTGAAGGCCTGCTGCCGCCCGAAGAAGCGCTGAAGCAAATTAAAAAACGCCCGGCCGCCGATCAGGCTTATTTCCAGGAAACCCTCGACACCATCGTGACCGGCACACCGGTGCAATGTCGCGAACAACTGCAGCAAACCGCCGACTTCTACGCCGTCGACGAGCTGATGTGCGTCAATGTGTTGTGGGATTTTGCCGCGCGCAAGCGCAGTTATGCCTTGCTGGCGCAGGCTTTTGCCGATTGACTCTTTCACGCAGGATAAGTCGTACAGTCCTTGACGTATTCGTCTGTGGTGATGCTTCGGGATCAGGCCGGGTGAGCAATACTCTTTAAGCCCTTGCATTGTCTTGTAGAGCGGCGTGTATCGGTGGCGGGCAGTGGTTGCTATCCGGGGCCGAACACCGGACACTCCGGTTTTTCAGTGAGCAAAACAAGGAATCACTATGCGTCTGGATCCGGTCTCTTTGCGCCTGTTTGTCAGCGTCATCGAAGAGGGCTCGATCGCTCGCGCGGCCGAGCGCTGTTTTATCGCGCCTTCGGCGATTTCCAAGCGTATCAGTGAGATGGAAAAAGCCCTGCAGACCTCCTTGCTGACCCGTACCAATCGCGGCGTTATCGCGACCGAAGCCGGCAATGTGCTTTTGCAGCTTTCGCGCGGTGTGCTGCATCAGCTCGACGAGATTTTCAGCCAGATGTCCGACTATGCCCGCGGCGTGCGCGGCAATATCCGGGTCGTCGCTAATATTTCGTCTATCAGCCAGTTTCTGCCGACGCAGCTCAAGTCGTTTCTCGACCTCTACCCGCTGGTTCAGATTGATCTCGAAGAGAAAATCAGCACCGAGGTGTTGCGTGCCGTGGCCGAGAATGCGGCGGATATCGGGATCTTCACCTATTCACCGGCGGTCGACGTTGCCGGCTTGAATATTCATTCTTACAAGGGCGATCATCTGGTGCTGATTACCCCGCTTCATCACCGGCTTTCGGGTTTGAGCGAGGTTGCTTTTGCCAACACCTTAGGATACGACTACGTGGGTTTGCACACCGGTAGTGCAATCAATTTACAGATGCTGAGAGTCTCCAGCCGTGTCGAAGCGCCTTTGAAACTGCGGATTCAGGTAACCAGTTATGAGGCCTTGTGCAGCATGGTGGAGAGCGGTTTGGGTATAGGTTTGATGCCGAATGACATCGCCAGCGCCTATATCAAGGCCGGCAGGATTGCTGCGGTGCCGCTTAGTGACGCCTGGGCCCGCCGTGAATTGCGCATTTGCGTCCGTGAAGACAAACCCCAGCTTGAAGCCACCCGCCGGCTGCTCAACCATTTGCGTACCACCTGACCGTCGCGCATTCAAATAGATAGATTACGAAGCGTTCTGCCATCTTCCTAGGAGATGGCAGCTTCACAATTTGATGCTTCAGATTCCGCGGTATGAAATCCATTATTGCGATTTCGACTCAATAAGGTGGCGGCAGCCAAAGGACGTGATTATGGCGCATCAGAACCCGGCGGCGGACGCGGGCGATTCCGGCAGCAAGGACATGCCGCTCAAGAGCGTGCGGGTGCTGGAGCTCGGCTCGCTGATAGCCGGACCCTATGCGGGCGGTTTGCTGGCGCAGTTCGGCGCCGAGGTGATCAAGGTCGAATCGCCGGGCGGCGGTGACCCCTTGCGGCGTTGGCGCAAGATGTACAAAGACACGTCGCTGTGGTGGTACTCGCAAAGCCGTAACAAAAAGTCGATCACGCTTAACCTCAAAGCGCCTGAAGCGCAGGCTATCATCCACGAGCTGGTGCGCGACATCGATATCGTGATTGAGAATTTCCGTCCCGGCACGCTGGAAAAATGGAATCTCGGCTGGGCGCAGTTGTCGGCCATCAATCCGGCGCTGGTGATGGTGCGCATCTCCGGTTTCGGGCAGGACGGCCCGTATTCGCCCAAACCCGGCTTTGCGGCGATCGCCGAATCCATCGGCGGTTTGCGCAATCTGGTCGGTTATCCCGATCGCCCTCCGGTCCGGGCCGGCGTCAGCATCGGTGACACGCTTGCTTCGTTGTATGGCGTGATCGGTGCGCTGATGGCCATGCACCATATTAATGTCAACAAAGGTCAGGGCCAGTTTATCGATGTGGCATTGTATGAGTCGGTGTTCGGTGTGATGGAAAGTCTTATCCCCGAATACGGCATGTTCGGCTTTGTCCGCCAACGCACCGGTGCGAGTCTGCCCGGGATTGCGCCGAGTAATTCATACCAGACGGCTGATGATCGCTATATCGTGGTTGCCGCCAATGGCGACAGTATTTTCAAGCGCCTGATGACGATGATGGGCCGCGATGATCTGGCCAAAGATCCGGAGCTGCAACACAACGACGGCAGAGCGCGCCGCAGCGACGAGCTTGATGAAGCTATCGACGCCTGGACCCGGCAGCACACGCTCAGCGAGGCCCTGGCCAGACTCGATGCCGCGGAAGTTCCCTCCAGCGGTATTTACGATGCCAAGGATATTTTTCACGATCCGCATTTCCGCGCCCGCGGCATGATCGACGAGCGTTCCTTGCCCGACGGTGAGTCGATCGCCTTGCCGGGAATTGTGCCGAAACTCAGCCGGACGCCGGGCCAGACGCGTTGGGTAGGCCCGCGTTTGGGCGAGCACACGGCAGATGTACTCGGCAGTCTCGGCATGGATACCGACGCTATTGAAGATTTAAAAAAACGCGGAGTGATTTAAGACATGTTCGGCCATGATTTTCCCACGCGGGCTTACATCAATGAAGTGGCGACCCGGGATGGTTTTCAGAGCGAAGCGGTGTTTGTGCCGACCGATGAGAAAATCCGCCTGATCAATCAGCTTTCGCGGACCGGCCTGCATAAAATCGAGGTGACTTCGTTTGTTTCGCCGCGCGCCATTCCGAATCTGTGTGATGCCGAAGAGGTGATGGAAGGCATCGACCGCAACCCGGATGTGCGCTATGTGACGCTGGTGCCCAACGAAAAAGGCGCGGAGCGCGCGCTGGCCTGCCGGGCGGATGAAATCAATCTGGTGATGTCGGTCAGCCAGTCCCACAATCTGGCCAATATGCGAATGAGCTGCGAGCAATCGCAGGCCCAGTTCGCACGCATCGTGACGCTGGTCGGCAAAACGCCGATGAAAATCAACGGCACGCTGGCGACCGCTTTTGGTTGCCCTTTTGAGGGGCTGATACCGGCCAGCGCCGTGATGGACACTATCGAGCGCTATCTGCAAACCGGCATCCGCAGCATCACCGTGGCCGACACAACCGGCATGGCATCGCCGCGGCAGGTGACCGAGCTGTGCGGCGCGATTCGCCGCACAACCGGCATGGCATCGCCGCGGCAGGTGACCGAGCTGTGCGGCGCGATTCGCC
>JAGRHW010000291.1 GCA_020444765.1 Gammaproteobacteria bacterium
GGTCAGTCGCGAACCGAATCAACGCCGGCCGATGACGATGTCGTCGATGCCGAGTTTGAGGAAGTGAAGGACGACAACAAGGCCTGATCCGTAAAAACCAGGGCGGGCGTATGATTGGCGGGATCGCTCATCATGCGCCCGTCACTGTCTTCAAACCGTTTTTGAATCCGGGGCCGGTGCAGGCCGGCCCGCGGATTTTGCAGTTTTTAAGAGAAGTGATTGATGTCCGAGAGAGATTATTACGAAATTCTGGGCGTTTCAAAAAGTGCCAGTAGCGCTGAGTTAAAGAAAGCCTACCGGCGGCTGGCCATGAAATACCATCCGGACCGCAATCAGGAAAATCCGCAAGCCGAAGCAAGTTTCAAGGAAGCCAAGGAGGCTTTCGAAGTTCTCAACGATCCCCAAAAACGTGCTGCTTACGATCAGTTCGGCCATGCCGGGGTCAAGCAGGGCGGCGGCTTTGGCGGCGGTCACGGAGCTGCCGATTTCGGCGATATCTTCGGTGATGTGTTCGGTGATATCTTTGGCGGTGGACGTTCCCGCGGTCAGCGGGTTCATCGTGGTGACGATCTGCAATACAACCTGGAGATCAGTCTCGAAGATGCCGTATCCGGCACCGAAGTCAAGCTCGATATTCCCACCCTGACTCCCTGCAAGACCTGCGACGGCAGCGGTGCGAAACCCGGCACCTCGCCGACAACCTGTAGCACCTGCAACGGCATCGGTCAGGTCCGCATGCAGCAGGGCTTTTTCTCCGTTCAGCAAACCTGTCCGGCCTGTCGGGGTTCCGGTCAGACCATTTCTGATCCCTGTCCCACGTGCCACGGCAAGGGCCGGGTTCGCGAGGAGAAAACCCTGTCGGTGAAAATTCCGGCGGGCGTGGATTCCGGTGATCGCATCCGCCTGGCGGGCGAGGGGGAGGCCGGCGAAAAAGGCGGTACGCCCGGCGATTTGTACGTCATGATCAAGGTGAAAGCCCACAAGATTTTCGAACGTGACGGTTCCGACCTGCATTGTGCGATGCCGATCGATATGGCAACCGCAGCGCTCGGCGGCGAGCTGGAGGTGCCGACGCTGGGCGGCAAGGTCAGTCTCAAGATACCGGCCGGCACGCAGTCGGAAAAAGTCTTCCGCTTGCGCGGCAAAGGCGTGAAATCGGTTCATGGCGGACCGATCGGCGATTTGCTCTGTCATATCAAGGTCGAAACACCGGTCAATCTCACCACCGAGCAAAAAGAGCTGTTACAGCAACTCAGTGCCACGATGAGCGGCAGTAAAGGGCATAAACACAGTCCGCAAAAGCATTCCTGGCTGGATGGGGTGAAAAGCTTTTTTGATGACATGCGCGGCTGATTTTTACTAGCGCTGTCATCGAATTGTCATGATCCGGGGATTTAATGGCCGCTGATTTTTTTCTGCCAGGCGAGCGCATGACCAGGATATTACTCGTTGAAGACGAACCCGCGATCCGTGAAATGATCCGCTACGCTCTCGATCGTGAGGGTTTCGATGTGGTGGAAGCCCAGGATGTTGTTTCCGCCCGACGTGAAATTGCCGACCAGCGGCCCGACCTCGCCATCGTCGACTGGATGCTGCCGGAAACCTCCGGCATTGAGTTTATCCGAACCCTGCGTAATGAAGAACTCTACCGTGAAATGCCGGTGATCATGCTGACAGCCCGGGCCGAGGAATATGACAAGGTCAAGGGGCTGGATTCCGGCGCCGACGATTACATGACCAAACCGGTTTCCCTGCTCGAACTGTTTTCCAGGATAAACGCGCTATTGCGTCGGGCGCGCGGCCATGCCGAAGAAGACGTATTGAAGGCCGGACAGTTGACTATGGATCTCGGTGCGCATACGGTCAGCATCGGCGACAAGACGATCAATATGGGGCACACGGAATTCAAGCTGCTGGAGTTTTTCATGTCGCATCCCGATCGTGTCTATTCGCGCGCCAAATTGCTGGATTTCGTCTGGGGCCAAAGTGTTTATGTCGAGGAACGAACCGTTGATGTTCATATTTTGCGGCTGCGCAAAGTGCTCAAACCGTTCGGGCTCGACGCCATGGTGCAGACCGTGCGAGGGGCGGGTTATCGCTTTTCGGAATCAACCGGATGAGGTTGCTGTGCGTCGCCCGATGAGAAGGGGGCGAAGCAAATGAGCAAACCCTGGGAAATCGAACGCTGGCGACTCGGTTCCGTATTCATCGCGTTCCTAATTATCGGTTGGTTAACCGGGCACTGGATCGTCGCTCTGCTATTACCGACATCGGCCTATATCGCCTGGAATCTCTATCAGATATACCGCCTGGAAAAATGGCTCAACAGCGGCGTAAAGCCGGGCAAAGCCCCGGAGGCCGGCGGTATCTGGGCCGAGATCGTGCAGTTGATCCATCGTCGTGAGCGTTCCGAGAAGAAACGCAAGAAACGCTACAAGGATCTGCTGGCGAGAGTCAATGCGGTAATCGGCGCACTGCCGGATGCGGCGGTTGTGCTTAACTCGCACGACGAGATCGAATGGGCCAATGACGGTGCCAAAACCCTGCTTGGCATCGACCGGAAGCGGGATATGAATTCATCGATCAGCAATCTGATCCGTGATCCGGTATTTATCGAATATTTGCGTGAACCGCGTTCCGGGCGAGAGCTGGAGATACCATCTCCGCTGGATCATAAACGAACCATTGTAATCCGTCTGACTCCATTTGGTAAAAAGCAGGCTCTTATGACGTCACGTGATATCAGTCAGCGCGTAGAACTCGGGCGCGTACGAAAGGCGTTTGTCGCCAATGCCTCCCATGAGCTGCGCTCGCCGCTTACCGTGATCGCGGGTTATCTTGAAATTCTTCAGAATGCGCCGGAGCTGCCGGCAAGCCTGTTCGATCCGGTGAAAAATGCGCGCGATCAGGCAACCCGGATGGAAGGCATCATCGCCGATCTGCTGACCCTGTCGAGGCTTGAGAGTTCGACTCTCTCTGAGACGGCCGGTAAGGAACTTAATGTTGCCGACATGGTGAAAAGCGTGGTGACCGATCTCGAGCATACCGTGGCTGACGGCACGCATCATTTCCATCTCGACCTGGATGAAACCCTGCGCATCAACGCGGTTGAAATGGAAGTGGACGGCGTCATTCTGAATCTGTGCCGCAATGCGGTGCTGCATACCAAGCCGGGCACGGATGTCTTTATCAGCTGGAAAAAGGATGCATTTGGTCATGCCTGTCTGACGGTTCGCGACACCGGTGACGGTATTCCGGACAAGCACCTGCTGCGTTTGACGGAACGCTTCTACCGTGTCGATGCGGGCCGCTCGCGTGCCGTGGGAGGCACCGGGCTGGGACTGTCGATCACCCGCCACGTCCTGGAGCGCTACCGGGGTGATTTACAGATCAGCAGCGAGGTCGGCAAATTTGCACAATTCCAGGCCCGTTTTCCCCAGACCATCATCGTCTCGGACGGGGCATCCGAGTGATAAAACCCGCCATGACGAATCTGTAAACATCCTTTTTTGACTTGTCACATTTCTGTCATATAAAAGCCCGACAATATTTGCAGTCATTCATTAAATCGAGGATTTACACATGCGTAAACTGCTTCTGGCGTCCGCTATTGCCGCGGTGACTTTCACCAGTGCACATGCTGCGGGACGTGATCAGATCAATATTGTCGGCTCATCCACGGTCTTTCCGTTTGCTACGGTCGTGGCCGAACGTTTCGGCAAAACATCGGGTCTGAAAACGCCGAAAATCGAATCGACCGGTACCGGCGGCGGCATGAAAATGTTTTGCGCTGGCGTGGATATAGATACACCGGATATCACCAATGCCTCACGTCGTATGAAGGCATCAGAATTTGAAATGTGCCAGAAAAACGGCGTCACCGAAGTCATCGAAGTACTGATCGGTTACGACGGTATCGTGTTGGCCAACTCCAAGGCCAGCAAGCAGATGAATATCTCCCGCAAGGAGATATATCTGGCGCTTGCCAAGGACGTGCCGGCCCCCGATGGCAGTGAGACACTGGTGCCGAACCCCTACAAGACCTGGGCGGATGTGAATCCGGAGCTGCCGGCTGAAAAAATCGAAGTACTCGGCCCGCCGCCGACATCCGGAACCCGCGATGCTTTCAGCGAGCTGGCACTGGAAGAGGGTTGCAGCGAATTCGAATTCATCAAAGCGATGGAAAAGGCGGAGTTCAAAGCGGCCTGTCACAGTATCCGTGAGGATGGCGCCTATATCGAAGCCGGTGAGAACGACAATCTTATCGTGCAGAAGCTCGAAGCCAACCCGGTTGCATTCGGCGTCTTCGGTTTCAGCTTTCTCGAGCAAAACTCTGACAAGATCCAGGGTTCACTGATCGACGGTTCCGCGCCGGAATTCGAAACCATCGCCTCTGGTGATTACCCGGTTTCCCGCCCGCTGTATTTCTACGTGAAAAAAGCTCACGTTGACAAGGTGCCGGGTATCCAGCAGTTCGTTGATGAGTTCACTTCCGAGCAGGCTTTCGGTGAAGACGGCTATCTGACCGACAAAGGTCTGATTCCGCTGGATTCGACCAAGCGTGAGGAAGTCCGTGAACAGGCGACGATGATGAGACCGATCTCGTCACTGTGACACGCATTTAAAGATTAAACTTGAAGTCGGGAGCCGGGCCGATAGACTATCGCCCGGCTCTTTTTAATTGACTGGCGAAAATCTATGAATTCCGGAACGCTGTTAGTCGTTGTCGCGGTTCTCGTGATACTGAGCTTTCTCTACGGTCGTCAAAAATCCCTGCTTGTCGCCAAATCCAATGGTGGTGTTGCCCAACTGCACTCACTGCCTGCCTACT
>JAGRHW010000292.1:0-2105 GCA_020444765.1 Gammaproteobacteria bacterium
TCGCCATATCTTTACCTCCAGTGGATTGGGTCTAAAAACGTTTGTTATAAGAAACCACCGCGTTAATCTGGCTGTGGCTTTGACTCAGCGTCTCGGTGCCGCTGAGATAGGATGGGGTTTGCAGGCTTTCCTTCAGGCCGAAGGATAGTGCCAGATCGAGCACCGAATCCGTGCTCAGGCTGTAGCCACCACCGAGGGTCAGGTGCTCTTTGAGATAGGCCGGGATCACCGGCAGTATCAGCTCACGATTCAATGCCTGCTCGGCGTGGCTGTAGCCCGCCCGCAGGGTCAGCTTGTCGCTGTAGCGGTAAGCCGCGCCGACCGAGGCGATGGTGATGTCCTCGTACTCGTGCGGCAAGGTGATGCCGATCTCGCCTTCCGGCGAAGCAAAATCGACGGAGATGTTCTCCATCACATCGCTCCAGTAGACGCGCTTGACGTCGCCGGTGACCAGCCACTGATCATTGAAGCGATGGGCGAAACCCAGCGTCAGACTGGCGGGCATCTCGAAGTTGTTGATCTGAATATCGCCCCGCAGCGGCACCACCGTTCCGTCGCCGCCGACGCCGGATAAAGTGGCTTTGCCTTCGAGATCACCGACGGTGGTTTTGGCGTTGTACATGGCGCCAAGGACGGTTTTATCGCTGAGCTTGTAGGTCAGGCCCAAACGCCCGCCCAGACCGACCGCATCCACCGCGCCGCCGGTGAGGTCGTTACGGCTGAGACTGAAATGGGCGGCACCATCAGTTCCCACGATACCGGCCAGCGGGTTGACCAGACTGCCTGAGAGATGTCCTTGCGTCGCCAGCGCACCCACCTGCGAGGCCGGCAGCAACAGTTCAAGGTTCAGCGCGGTCCAGACGACATCGACACTGGCGCCAACCGTCAGATCGGACGTCGCCTGATAGCTGAAACCCAGCGGCGCGCGCAGCACCAGCAGGCGGCTGGCGTTTTCAAAATCGGTCTGCGTGCCGTTTTCTGTCCGTGACAGGAAGGTGTCGTTGCCGAACTCCGTGCCCAGACCGCCGTTGGCGAACAAGCCAACACCGAGCCGCCAGTCCTCCAGTTGCGTGACATAGCTCAGCTGCGGTGCGAAGTAAGGGCCGCGGTTTTTGGAGGCTCCATCGCTGCTGGCAGTTTCGCCCGCGCTGTTTTAAGCCTGGATGTCCGTCGTAATAACATCCAGCCCCAGTTCGAACTGACGTCCCTCCGGCGCCAGTTGCAGCGTGGCGGGGTTACTCACCAGCCCGGCATTGCCGGTATAATACGATGCACTGGTGCCGCCCATGGCGCGGGAGGTTGCACCAAAACCTTCGAGATCGAAAACCTGGGTTGCATGTACACTGTGCGCGTAGCAGCTTAACAAAAGAAAGCCGGCGGTTATTTTTTTCCTCATTTTTTACCTGTCTTTTTTATATGTTTTGTATGTATCCTCTCTCCTGATTTAAATTATTTTTCTTTTTTTAAATAATTTAAATTGAATATTGGATTAAAAAAATAAACCTAGGTTTATTGAAAATAAACGATGGATTATTTTTAATTCAGAAAAAAATACAAATCCAATCAGATCTGTTTCGATTCAAATCGGTTACACTGAATTTTAAGTTACTCGAGCCAAACAGGACCTCCAGGCAATGACAGAGATTGCGGTATGAATTCAGCGGATAAAGGGCGATCCGGGTCCGAGGCGCCACTGCTCTCCGGTGATTTCAGTCCCGATGCGACTAACCCGGGATTGCTGCAACGTGAAAAACTCGCCCGCATCATCTTTAACGAACTCTATGAATTTGTCGGACTGCTGGACGCGCAGGGCAATGTGCTGGAAGTCAACCGGGCGGCCCTGGACGGCGCCGGCGTTACGATGGAAGAAATTCAGGGCAAGCCGTTCTGGCAGGCGCGCTGGTGGCAGATTTCGCAGGAATCCATCGCCACCCAGAAGCGGCTGGTAGAAGCCGCTTCGGCAGGTGAATTCGTCCGCTGCGATACCGAGATTCTGGGCAAATCGGGTGGGCAGGAAGTTATCGCCATCGATTTCTCGCTGCTGCCGATCCGCAATGAAGAAAACGCTGTCATCTTTCTTCTTGCCGAAGGGCGCAATCTCACCG
>JAGRHW010000292.1:2115-4828 GCA_020444765.1 Gammaproteobacteria bacterium
CAAGAAAAAAGCCGAAGCGCAACTGGCGCTAAAAAATCGCGAGCTGGAGCAACTGGTCAACCGCATCCGCAAGCTGGACAACGCCAAGAGTGACTTCTTTGCCAAGGTCAGCCACGAGCTGCGAACACCGCTGTCACTGATTCTGGGTCCGCTGGAATCCATCATGGAAGCCGAAAAAGGCCATGAATTCCCCTACCGGAATCAGCTCGAACTCATTCAGCGCAATGCCACGACGCTCTTGAAACAGGTCAACACCCTGCTTGATCTCGCCAAGATAGATGCGCAGCAAATGGGACTTGCCTATCGACGGGCCGACCTCAGCCAGCTGACCCGCGCGATCTGCTCGCACTTTGAAGGCTTCACCCAGCAGCAGTCGATTACCTTCGACACCCGCCTGCCGGCCCGGATGAACGCCGAGGTGGATTGCGAGAAATACGAACGCATCATTCTCAACCTGTTGTCCAACGCCTTCAAGTTCACACCGGCCGGCGGTCTGGTTCGCTGTACGCTGAGCGAGAGCCGGCCGCAACACGCCCTGATTACGGTATCCGACAGCGGCCCGGGAATTCCCCCGCAACTCGGCAAGGAGATCTTCGAACGCTTCCATCAGCTCCAGCAGGACAGCCAGCAAGGTACCGGTCTGGGCCTGTCGATCGTCAAGGAGTTTGTCGAGCTGCATCACGGGACGATTTCGGTCAGCGACGCACCGGGCGGCGGCGCGCTGTTTCAGGTGGAGTTACCCTTACAAGCCCCGCAAGGCGCCTATATCGCCAGCGACGTCACGCCATGCCAGGTTCTTTCCCATACGGTAAATCTCGACGAATATCTGCCGCCGCTGCCGATTGATGAAAGCACGCCGGCGCCGGTTCAGCCCAAATACGAACAGCCACGGGTTCTGGTCGTCGAGGACAACAGGGACATGCGTGGCTTTATCAAGGATTGTCTGAATACCGATTATCAGGTGTATCTCGCGCCGGACGGCGCAAAGGCGCTGGCGCTCATGCAAACCATTCCGCCGGATTTGCTGATCACCGATCTGATGATGCCGTTGATGAGCGGCGATACACTGGTTCACAAGATTCGTCAGGATCGCGGATTCGCCGCCATTCCCATCATGGTGCTGTCCGCCAAATCGGACGACAGCCTGAAAGTGAAACTGCTCGAGGAATCGGTCCAGGATTATCTGCTTAAACCTTTCTCCGCCCAGGAACTGCGGGCTCGCGTCAGCAATCTGGTGTCGATGAAGGTCGCGCGGGATGCCTTGCAAAAAGAGCTTTCCGATCAAAGCAACGATGTCGCCCTGCTCACTCACCGCCTGATCAAAAGCCGCCGGCAGATCCAGAAAACCAACGTCGCCTTGCGCGCCTCGGAGGCACGCTGGAAAGCAGTGTACGAAAATTCCGCTGCGGGGATAGCGCTGACCGATCCCGACAGCAATATTCTGACCGCCAATCCGGCATTTCAGCGCATCACCGGCTATACGGAACAGGAGTTGCGAAAACTGTCCATCGAGCGGCTGACGCCACTCAGCGAGCGCCCGGGAATGCAAAGACGGCTGGCCCGCCTGATGCAAAGCGGCGGTTCACAATACAGTGTTGAGCGCCCGTATTTATGCAAGGACGGCACTACGATCTGGGCCAACGCCAGCGTCTCGCTGATGCCCCCGCGCGACGATGAACCCCAGGTCGTGCTGCAGATCATCGACGACATCACCGAAAGGAAACTGGCTCAGGAAACGCTCGATCAGCTCCAGCAGGAACTCGTGCATGTTTCACGCTCGGCGACCATGGGCGAACTGGCCGCCTTTATCGCCCACGAATTGAACCAGCCGCTGTCCGCGATCATGACCAATGCCCATGCCGGTACACGCTGGCTGAATAACCAGCCTTCCAACATCACGGAAGCCAACGGCGCGCTGGCGCGGATCATTCGTGATTCCGACCGCGCCGGTGAAATCATCCGCATGGTACGCGCCTTTCTCAAACGCCAGGATCTGATTCCAAAACCCATCGATTTCAAGGCGCTGACAGGCGATCTTTCGCTGATATTGAAAGCGCCGACCCAGGGTAATGGCGTGACGCTCAATATCCTTGTGGATGATCCGCTGCCGACCCTGCTGGGCGATGCGGTGCAGATCCAGCAACTGATCATCAACCTCGCGATGAACGCCATCGAGGCGATGAGCGAGACGGGCTGTGAAACCCGTGTCCTGAGCCTTTCGTTCTCGGCTGATAATACAAGCGATACACTGATCATCCGCGTCACGGACACCGGTCCGGGCTTTCAAAACGAGAACACAGAGCGCTTGTTTGACGCGTTTTACACCACCAAAAAGGAAGGCCTCGGCATGGGCCTGGCAATCTGCCGGACCATTACCGAAGCACACAACGGCACGATCGGGGTTGAACATCCTGCTGCCGGAGGAGCCGCTTTTATCGTTCGCCTTCCCGTCAATCAGGAATACTCGAGATGCACGAGCAGCAAGCAGTCATCTATGTAATCGATGATGATCACGCCGTGCTGGAGGCACTGAGCAGCCTGGTACGCTCCATCGGGCTGGACGTCATCTGCTTCTCATCCGCGATTGAATTCCTCAGTGAGTTTAAACAATGCAAGCATGCCTGTCTGATTCTGGATGTCCGCATGCCGGAGATGAGCGGGCTGGATGTACAACGCAAACTGATCGAACTGGGCGAACAGATCCCCATCATCT
>JAGRHW010000293.1 GCA_020444765.1 Gammaproteobacteria bacterium
CGCCTGCGCGGGAATGACGGATGAGGTTGAGTGGTAGGCTTCAGACAACCACTTCGTCATCCCTGAATGCTTTAGTCGGGGATCCAGTGCCTCATTCGGACAGTGCGCAGCTGGATTCCCGCCTGCGCGGGAATGACGGGTGAGGTAAGCCGCTATGCATCAGGCAACCACTTCGTCATCCCCGAATGCTTTAGTCGGGGATCCAGAGCCTCACTCGGACAATCCGCAGCTGGATTCCCGCCTGCGCGGGAATGACGGGTGAGGTTGAGTGGTAGGCTTCAGACAACCGCTTCGTCATCCCCGAATGCCTTAGTCGGGGATCCAGTACCTTACTCGGACAATCCGCAGCTGGATTCCCGCCTGCACGGGAATGACGGGGTAGGTGCCGGAGCTGTGTTGCAGCGAGCCGTCGTGTCACCCGGCGGCGGAGCACACCGGGCAGGCCGGGTCCTTGCGCAGTCTGATTTCCTGCCATTGCATGGCGAGGCCGTCGAGCAGCAGCAGTCGCGAGTCCAGCGATTCGCCGATTCCCAGCAGGATTTTCAGGGCTTCCATGGCCTGCACGGTGCCGATAATGCCGACCAGTGGCGCGAAGACGCCGGTAATCGCACAGGATTCGGCGGTTTCGCCGCCATCCTTGTAAAGACAGCGGTAGCAGGGTGAGTCCGGGTTGTCGCCGCGGAACACGCTGACCTGGCCGTCGAAGCGGATTGCGGCACCGGAGACCAGCGGCTTTTTGTGCTTGACGCAGGCTGCATTGACGGCGAAGCGGGTGGGGAAGTTATCGCTACCTTCGATGACGATATCCACCGAGCTGACCGCTTCATTCATATCCGTCTCATCGAGCGCGTAATCAATCGTTTCGATGTTGATGTCTGGATTCAGCGCCAGACAGGCGGCTTTCGCGGAATGCGTCTTCAACTGGCCGATACGGTCGGTGGTGTGGGCAATCTGCCGTTGCAGGTTCGACAGCTCGACCTGATCGAAATCGCACAATACCAGTGTGCCGACACCGGCGGCGGCCAGATACATGGCGATCGGCGAGCCCAGTCCGCCCATGCCGATCAGCAGGGCGCGGCTGGCCAGCAGTTTTTCCTGACCGTCGAGGCCGACGTCCGGCAGGTTGATATGGCGGCCATAGCGCGACAATTGCTGTTTGTTCATTACTTCGTCATCCACAGGGGTTACTATCAGAAAGCGCCTCTGGCATTCTGTAGTTCCCGAACGGAAAAATCAAAGATTGCGATCATGAATCTTCTTGCCCATGCCTATCTTGGATTCGACGATCCGGAGCTGATCGCCGGTCAGATTGCCGGGGATTTCGTCAAGGGGCGTGATCTGTCCGCTTATCCGGGCGCCATCGGTCACGGAATACGGATGCACCGGCAACTGGACGCCTGGACGGACCGGCAACCGGCGTTTCGCCGCAGTTGCGGAAGAATTTCCGTCCGTCGGCGGCGGGTAGCTGGCATTCTGGTGGATTTATTGTATGACCACAGTCTGGCGCGCAGCTGGTCGGATTATTCCCGGCACGAGCTGGATCATTATGCCGGGCATGTTTACCGGAGTCTTGCGCAGCACGGCGTCAGCCTGCCCGATGAGATGGCTGCGTTTATCCGCCGCAGCCCACGGATTGGTCTGCTGGAGGGCTATCGCGAACAAGCAGGGCTGGAGCGGGCCATCCTGCATATTGCGGGGCGTTTTTCAAAGCCGGATATTTTTGACGGCGCGATCGAGGAAGTGATGCGGATCGTGCCGCAAATCGACGAGGATTTTGCGGAATTTTTTCCGACGGCGATCAAGCAGGCGCTGAAGCTGGCGCCAAATTCCCATAAGCTGACGGTTTTTGGCGAGTCGTCCGGCAAACCACAACAAATAAAGAGAGCTATACGATGACGGGTATCAATGAGGCACAGAATATGGATATCGATATAACTCCCATCAATATCGATCCGAACGTCGGAACTATGACAGACGAACGCCAAATTATAGACAATACAACGCTGGAAACCGATTCACTGTATTCGAACCGCGAGCTGGGGTTTCTGGCCTTTGACGAACGTGTGCTGGAGCTCGCCAGCGACGATACTATTCCACTGCTTGAGCAATTGCGCTACTTGTGTATTTCATCCAGTAATCTCGACGAGTTTTTCGAGGTCAGGGTGGCCGGTGTCAAACAGCAACTGGTTGGTAATGTTACCTCGGTCGGCGTCGACGGTACGTCGCCGCAACAGCAGTTGAATATGATCAGCGAGCGGGCGCATGAGGTCGTCCGGAAACAGTATCAGCTGTTTAATGAGCGTTTGCTGCCCGCGCTGGCGGAGCAGGGCATCGTGTTTTTGCGTCGCGGTGACTGGGACAAGCCGGTCCACGACTGGGTCGAGGCGTATTTCGAGTCGGAAATCCTGCCGGTTCTGAGTCCTCTCGGTCTGGACCCGGCGCATCCGTTTCCGAACCTGACCAACAAGAGCCTGAACTTTATTATCAATCTGGAAGGCGAGGACGCCTTCGGCCGCAATATCAGCTACGCCCTGTTACGCGCGCCGCGGTCTTTGCCAAGGGTGATACCGGTGCCGGAGGAGGTTTGCGGTTATCCTCACGGTTTTGTGTTTTTATCCTCGATCGTACATGCAGAAATGGCTGCGTTGTTTCCGGGGATGAAGCCGACCGGGGTTTACCAGTTCCGGGTGACGCGCAACAGCGATCTTTACGTTTCCGACGAAGAGGCGGCCAATCTCAGGGGCGCGCTTGAAGAAGAACTGCTTTACCGCAACTACGGCCAGGCGGTGCGGCTGGAGGTTGCGGATAATTGCCCCGGCAAGACCATTCGATACCTGCTGGCGCAATTCGGTCTCGGTGAAGACGATCTGTACAAGGTCAATGGCGCGGTCAACCTGAACCGGCTGATTTCGATTCCAGACCTTATCGATCGTCCGGATCTGAAGTTTGCCAACTTTAATCCCTATGTGCCCAAGACCTTTGAGCGGCAGGTCAATATCTTCGACTGTATCAGTCAAAGTACCAACCTTGTCTTTCATCATCCGTACGAAGCCTATCTGCCGGTCGTCGAGCTGGTCCGGCAGGCCGCGCGCGATCCCGACGTGCTGGCGATCAAGCAAACGCTGTATCGCACGGGCACCGAGTCGGTATTTGTAAAATACCTGATGGAAGCCTCACGCGCGGGCAAGGACGTCACGGTCATTATCGAGTTGCGGGCGCGTTTCGACGAGGAAGCCAATATCGCGCTGGCCGAACGACTCGAAGAGGCGGGCATCCAGGTGGTATACGGCGTGGTCGGCTTCAAGACCCACGCCAAGATGATTCTGGTGGTACGCCGGGAAAAGAAAAAACTCATGCGCTATGTGCATATCGGCACCGGTAACTACCACACAAAAACGGCGCGACTGTATACGGATATCAGCCTGCTGACAACCGACAAACATACTACAAGGGATGTACAAAGAGTCTTTATGCAACTGTCGGGACTCGGTCATACCGGCCCCTTGAAGAAAGTTCTGGCGGCGCCGTTCAGCCTGCATTCCGGTCTGATGGCGCATATCGAACAGGAAATCGCCCATGCCAGGCAAGGGCGACCGGCGCATATCATGGCGCGCATGAATTCCCTGGTGGAACCGAAAATTGTCAACGCGCTGTACGAGGCCTCGTCGGCCGGCGTCAGAATAGATCTGGTGGTGCGAGGAATATGCGTGTTACGACCGGGCATCCAAGGTCTGTCGGAGAATATCCGCGTGGTGTCCCTGCTGGGCCGTTTTCTCGAACATTCGCGGGTGTTCTATTTTGCCAATGACGGCAAACCCTTGACCTATATCAGCAGCGCCGACTGGATGCCGCGTAATTTCTTCGCCAGAGTCGAGGTTGCAGTACCACTGGAAGGCGAAGCCGCCGAGCGGGTGCGCGAAGAGTGCCTGGAAGCCTGTATCAGGGACAATACCTATACCTGGACATTGCAGCCCGATGGCCGTTATATCCGCAACACACCGGGGCAGGAACGTCCGTTCAGCGCTCAGCAGTGGCTGGTCGACGGTATAGGAAGCAATTCGATGAATAATAATTCCTGATTGCAGGTCCGTCGGCGTGCCGGACAGGTTTTGCCGACTCAAGACCGGAATCGCCGTAATCATCGGCGAATTCTTGTGACTATCCAGAGAATTTATTCAGGCTCTACGAGCCTGTTTAAATTCTCATGAGCTGGTCGTACCAAGCCCAGCGCAATCTCCACCGGATTATCCTTATTTTAAGCCGATCTTAAACCAGAGAAGGAAGGCTTGCCTGTTTTTAATAGGTAAAACCTATCGTTTCATGAGGAAAATACGATTAGAGCTATTAATAGGTATTTGCTATTTTTTTATCACCAGGAAGCTGAATCCCACTGCATGCACACAAAGGACGGCGCCGATGATCAGCGTCTGACTGCAGACATCTTCCTGTCTACCTTAGCCAATGTATTCCATTAGGGGGAAGTTATGAGCAATACGACAGGAGCGGCTGGCAAATGTCCAGTCATGCACGGCGGCAATACCGCCACGGAAAAATCGGTGATGGATTGGTGGCCGAACGCGCTGAATCTCGACATCCTGCACCAGCACGATTCCAAGACCGATCCGATGGGCGAGGATTTCGATTATCGCGAGGCATTGTCCAAACTCGATGTTGAAGCCTTGAAGAAAGATCTGCACGCGCTGATGACCGACAGCCAGTCATGGTGGCCGGCCGACTGGGGCCACTACGGCGGTCTGATGATCCGCATGGCCTGGCACGCGGCC
>JAGRHW010000294.1 GCA_020444765.1 Gammaproteobacteria bacterium
ATCATTTTTATTGCCGACCCCGGCACCTCTCGTCAAGTGGACGCTAGCCGCACTGGATAAAATCGGCGCACCGATCATGGACCCGGAGCAGTATCTGATAGCCGATGAGACCTGTGTGCTGGATGTCTCCAAGGCCGAACGGGAACTGGGCTGGGTGCCGAAAGACGACGATATCAGCATGTTGGTCGAAGCGTATCGCAGCTATCGAAACCCCACCTCAAGCAATCAGAGCGAAAACCAGGCGAGCCTGGGCTGATGCTTGAGGGATTTTCATCTAAATGAAAAAAAAGCCTTTCGTTACCCGCAAAAAACAATCCGCTGTGGGATGGCTGGCGGGGCGTGGCCATATTATGCGTCCTGACCGGCCATTTCCTCGGTACCGACTTCATCAAGGAAGATCGCCTCGGCGTGGATATATTCTTCGTGCTATCAGGCATGCTGATGGCGCAACTGCTGTTTGAAAAACGCATCAACCTGAAAACCTTTTACCTGCGCCGTTTCAGCCGGATCTACCCTACGCTGTTTGTATTTGTAGCTTGCATGTTTCTCGGTGCAAGTATCGTCGGCTGGGAGTTCTCCGGCTTCGAAGTGCTGACTAACCTGACCTTTCTACGCACTTATATACCCACAAATCCGCATATCTGGGAAGGCTTTGTACCGGTCAAAAACCTCTGGTCACTTAACGTCGAAGAACATGCCTACGTGATCATGAGCCTGATGACCCTGTTCCTGGTTGCGCTGCGCGGGATCAGACTGGCGCTGTTGTCAATCGGTGTACTCTCGGTGCTGATCAGCATCTACTACAATGCAACCCAGGATTACCAGCAAACCTACTTCCTGCTGCGCACTGAAAGCGCTATCGCTTTTGTCGCCTTGTCCGCTTCATACAGACTGATACAGCACGAAAAAAATCTGCGCGTAAATCCCTGGATACCGCTGATTACGCTGGCGGCAGCAACACTGTGTTATCTCGAACAAATTCCGTTCTGGATCAGTTTCGTCTTCCCGCCGTTTCTGCTGGCTTTTACCGTCAACCACCTGCAGGATCTCCCGCCGGTGTTTAAGCGCCTCTTGTCACTGAAAATCCTGCGTCTGTTCGGACTCTGGTCTTATTCAATTTACCTCTGGCAGCAACCCATCTTCGAATACAAGTGGACCATACCGGGGCCGGACTTCGCGATCCCCTTGTTTCTCGCCATAGCCACGGGTGTTCTTTCGTTCACATTTTTCGAATCACCGAGCAGGATCGCAATCAACGACTGGTGGGCACGACGTGTGCAAAGAAAAACAGCGGCAGCCGGCATGCTTTAAGCGTCGGCCCGGAGCAAATACCAAGCCTGTAAACACAGCAATACATTACGGATAATCAGCATGTCGCGAGCCCTGGAAACCTACGGCCACCTGAAAGCACAATTTATTGCCCGAGGCTGGGTTCATTCGATCTTTCTGATCTATTTCGGTATTTTCAGCATTGCCATGCTCGCCTACTCATTGAGCAACCCTTCGAACAACTGGGATATGATCGCTTACGTGGGCTCGGTGAAAAGTTTTGAAACCGGTGATTCAGCGGTCATACACGAACATGCCTACTCCGGACTCAGGGACTATGTGGATGACGAGACCTTTACCGAGCTGACTTCCAGCAGCCAGTATCGGCGCACTCTGTATGCTGACCCTGAATCATTCAGACAGGTGTTACCGTGGTATCAGATCAGGCCTGTGTATATCGGCTCGATGTATATACTCAACAAGCTCGGAATGAATATTTATTTCTCCGGCTATTTCATTTCAGCACTTGCCGTTATCGCTGGCCTGTGGGTTTTCTACTACGCCTTCAGACCATACATTGCCGCCACTCTCTGGTTTGCCGTACCGTTTTTTATCATGCTTAACGGAACTGTCGAAGATGCAAGGCTGGGCACGCCGGACGGCCTGGCCTTTTTATACACGGCAATCCTGACCCTGCACTTTCTGAGACGAAGCAGATGGTTGCTGTTGTTACTGCCTCTGGCAGTGATTATCCGTACCGACCTGATTTTTCTGGTGGCTCTTTTCCTCGGTTATATTTTCATCCGCCACCGTGAGCAGCGTATCGCAGCGGTCTTATCATTACTCAGCACCCTTGTTATCTATCTGATCGTCAACAAGGCCGCCGGCAATTACGGCTGGGCTACCGTTTTCTACCTGGTTTTCGTCTCGGACTTCAATCTCAATTACCCGGCAACCACCCAGGTACACGTCACGCTGGCTGAATATGTTCGTGCGGTGCTGGAAGGTACGCTGGACATTCTGCAAAGTGACGCCTTCGATGCCTTTGTCGGTCTGTTCGCCTTACAGATCGGCGTTTTATTACGCCTGAAAGGGTTCAGCAAAAGCATGATCCTGCTGTTCGAGCAACGTATCAACGCGCTGGCACTGATTTGTTTCATCTACGTTATCGTGCATTTTCTGATTTTTCCGGCCGGTTACTCACGTTTTTTTGCTGCGCAGTTTCTTACCGGTCTGCTGGCTTTCCTGGCTTTGGTCAACCGGATCGGCAATCTGACGCCAAGTGAAGATGAGATCTGAATACCCGGCGTTACCGTCTGCCGTTGCCCGGAGATCTTGAGCCGGCGCCAAGGCAAGCGTAAGCCGCCAGCACTGAGGCCAGCAAAACATACCCTGCGGCGGCCAATGCAAGCCTGTCCATATTGACCCCGGCATCGATCAGCCAGCCCATGGCCACAGGCGACAAGGCACTCATAAACACCATGGCAAACAAAGCCAGCGACTTTATCGCGCCGAGATGCCTGTTGCCATACCTCTCTGAAAAAAACGGCGCACTGACCACCGAGCCGGCGCCAACCGAAATACCGATACAAATCATAAACAGCGCCGCCACCAGCATGCTCCCGGAACTGCCGAGCGCAAACAGACCCAGGCCCATCGGCAAACACATCAGCGGCACGAGCCGGATCGCCCCAAAGCGATCCACCAGCAGACCCGCAGCCAGCTTGACGGCAACGGCAGTGGCTGCATAGAGCAGATAAAGACTTCCCCAGAATGCCAGAGTCCAGCCCTTCTCCTCGACCAGGTGTACCTGATGAAACATAAACCCCGTAAACAGTAAGGGCTGCGCCGTGATCGCCGGCATGAACAGGTAAAACAAGGGGTCGCAAATTACCTCACCGCGCGTCCACTGCTTTCGTCCCGGACCGACTGGCTCTACGCCACTGCGATCCACCCGATCGTCAGCCACGAGCGTGTCCAGATACTCTTTATGGCGACGATCATGATCACGTAACAGCCAGTAAACCATCAGCGGCGCCAGGGTCGACATAAACAGCGCCAGCAAAGCCCAAAACCAACGCCAGTCCAGCAACAACAACGAAACCACGACCAGCGACGGCAACAAGGCTTCGGAAACCGAAATACCCACGCTGCTCAACGCATTGGCCTTGCCTTTGTCCTGATCCAGATAGCGCACCATGGTGGTGGTACCGGCCATAAACATCAGCCCCTGGCCGAATTGCCGCAACAACAGCACGCTGAAAAACAGCATCGACGGGTTCTGACTGAACGACATCGCCAGGCATCCCAATGCCAGTCCGCTAACAACCAGATAGGCAAACCGCCGAAGATCCATCCGGTCAAGCAATGAGCCGCTCCACAGCAATATCACCGCACTCAGCAAGGTCGCCAGAGAATAGACCGCACCGAAATCACCATGGCTCAAGCCCAGATCATCACGAATATTGCCGCTGAATAGAGCGATAAAATACGTCTGCCCGGGACTGGAACCAAACTGCAGCAAAAAGCCAAACAGCAACAGCCGCCACTCACGGCTGATCAGGGGAATAAACGATTTCATAACGTAAAGCAGAATGATCCATGGGGAAATCAATGGCGAGCACCCGCCCGACGAGCGGATGAAAACGGCAGAGTCTACCCGTTTCCTGTCAGGGCCGGTCAGGAATTTTTGCGCCGGCGGGTAGATTCGCCGATCCGGCGTATTTGGCAGGGATTGAGCAACGACAACCGCGCTCACAGACTGACATCAGGAGGAATCCCAACCGCAAGAAAGGGCCTGGAACCGGTTGACTATCGCTGAGCCTTGGCGAGAATTCGCCGTCGGCCCATGCGATTTTAAACAGATTCTTAGACAGGCTCTTCTGTTTTTATATACTAGGCCCTTGTTGATACGAATCCGGCCTGCCTGCAACGTCATGTTGCACTCGTTGATTACGCCTTCGGCTGCGAAAAATATGTCCTCCGGCGGTGCATACTGGATTACTATTAACTGACCCTGATTCACCCGGTTATGGCATCATTCCACGTTTTCGCCACAAACAATACCTACAAGGCAAACAACCCATGGCTCACAACCTCTCGCTTGTCGTCCGGACTCCGGCACAGCTATGACCCACGATTCCAACCAGGATCTTCACTGGCTGGGATGGCGCGAATGGGCCTCTCTGCCGGAACTCGGGATCGATCAGATAAAATGCAAAGTCGATACAGGCGCCCGCACCTCAGCCCTGCATGCTTTCAAGCTTGAACCGTTTCAGGAGAACGGACTCGATCGCGTGCGTTTTTTGTTGCATCCGCTGCAAGGCAATGACGAGCGGGTGATCCAGTGTTGCGCGGACATACACGATCAACGCATCGTCACCGACTCCGGAGGTCACCGGGAAAAACGGCTGGTCATCAAGACCCCTGTCCGGCTTGGCAATCACCTCTTTTCCATCGAATTGACCTTGACTGACAGGGATACTATGAAGTTTCGAATGCTACTGGGAAGAA
>JAGRHW010000295.1 GCA_020444765.1 Gammaproteobacteria bacterium
CTTTGACGGTCAGGTTGTAAAACATACCCCGACCCTCAGGCACGTACGCGATGTCGTGGCGCATTCGCCGCCATGTAGGCAAATCCGACAGGTCGACCCCATCGAATGCAATGTGTCCACTTCTCGGCCTGACAATACCGAGAATCGATTTGAGCGTGGTAGTCTTGCCCATACCGTTCCGACCCATCAGGCTGAGAGACTCACCTTCTTTCAAGCGGAAGGAGACACCATGTAATATATGACTTTTCCCGTAAAGGGTATGAAGATTGTTTACTTCAAGCAGATGACCGGCCTTCATAGAGTATCCTCTTCATCGCAACCCAGATAGGCCTGCTTGACCTTGTCATTGTTACGCACCTGATCGACTGTTCCGGTGATCAGGTGTGTGCCGTTATCAAGAACCGTCAAAAGGTCCGATAACTCAAAGATGGCCTCCATGTCATGCTCAACCAAAACAATACAATACCGATCCTTCAGTTGTTTGAGTAATTTGGTGATTTCTCGCGATTCCTCATGGCCCATACCGGCTAGAGGTTCATCCAGAAGCAGGATAGAAGGCGATGTTGCCAGAACCATGGCTATTTCAAGCTGCCGTTGTTCACCGTACGATATTTCAGCAGCCATAATGTCAGCACGACTTTCGAGATTGACCGCCTCGAGGTTTTTTAACGCACTTTCAGTGACAAGTTGATTGCTGTTTTTTCTGGAGAAAAAGTTAAAACTGCCTCCAAACCGACGCTGGGCGGCTACGCAGCAGTTCTCCAGGCAGGTCAGCGTTGGGAAAATATTTGTCTTCTGAAAACTGCGTCCTATGCCTCGGCGAACAAACTCCCAGGGTCTGATCTTGTCGACCTTCTGACCCCGATGAAAAATAACACCGCTGGTTGGACACAGAATACCACTCAGCATATTTAACAATGTGCTTTTGCCCGCACCATTCGGCCCGACGATACCGTGTATCTGTTTGTCGTGAAACCGGAGCGAAACATCGTTGAGTGCCTTTATGCCACCCCAATGTTTACTCAGGGCTTCGGTTTCAAGAACTATTTGACTGTCCATCATTATCTCTCGAGTAGTTTTTCAAGATAGCCTGCGATACCTTTTCGCAGAAGAAGAACCATCAACAGGATTGAAAGCCCCATGAGAAGCATCCAGTCCTCGGTAAAATGTTCAAACAGGTGGTGAAGAAGCTCATACGCGAAGGTGCCAAAGACAGCGCCATAAATGGTTCCCAATCCGCCAAGAATCGACATGACCAGAGCAGTACCGGAAGTCTCCCAGGAAAGAAACGTCGGGTTGACAAAACCATACTGGAGGGCAAACAAATAACCCGCGTAGGCAGCCAGAGAGCTGGAAACCACGTAGCTCAACAATCTGAAAAGATAAATATTATAACCGAGGCTTTCTGTGCGTTGCGGATTTTGCCGAAGCGCTTCCAGTATCCTGCCGAACTTGGAACGCAGAACCATCTTGAAAAATAAAACGGTGTTGACCAGTGACAGAAGCGTGAAATAATAAAAGTGAACCTTGTTATCAAGATCGAAGAATTTGATCCCGAAGAAACCGGTCTCGGGTTTGAGCATTATAAAAAGACCGTCTGAGCCACCGAGATAGGATGAATCCCTGATGAAATAAAACCCCATCTGTGCTATTGCCAGAGTAATCATGATGAAATAAACGCCTTGGGTGCGAAGTACAATAGCGCCCACAAGCAATGCGGTCAGTGAAGCGATCACCATGATATAGAAGCTGTAAATCCAGAAATTCACCACCTCGTACTCGGGCGCAATGATCACGAAAATATAACCACCCAGGCCGTAGAAGAGTGCGTGACCAAGACTGACAAGTCCGACCCTGCCTACCATAAAGTCAAGAGATACGACAAATATCGCCAGAATCATCACCGTCGATAGTTTTTCGATATAGTAGGAATCGAGATTCATAAAGAGCGGCAGGAAAAGAATGACAAGAAACAATACCGTCATGGATATCTGTTCAGAGCGTTTCTCGAAAAGCATGATAGACTCCGTCTTATCGACCGTACAGGCCACGTGGCTTTATCAGGAGGACCAGAACCATAAATACGTAGATAACCATTCCCGATAGTTCCGGAATAATCACTGAAGAAAAAGTACTTATCATTCCCACCAGCAAAGAACCTACAAATGCCCCCTTGATAGAACCAATTCCACCTATAACCATGACGACAAAGCAGGTTATCAGGATACCTTCACCCATACCCGGGACAATCGAACTCATCGGCGCCGCGATGATCCCCGAAACAGCGGCAAGCATCACCCCGATCGCGAAGACCACGGTAAAAAGTGTTTTTATGTCTATACCAAGGGCCTCGACCATTCCTCGGTCAGCCTCACCTGCCCGGATCAACATACCCAATTTTGTTTTATTGACAACATAATACAAGCCAAGCGCAATCGTTATACATATCAAAGACGCAACGAGGCGGTAGATTGGATAGCTTGTGTTCTCGGTAAAGGGAATAGACCCGCTCAGCAACTCAGGAACGGGTACGCCAAGCGGTTCATTACCCCAGAAAATACTTTGCAGTGAATTAAAAATAAATATCATTCCAATCGTGAGCAGCACCTGATCCAGATGATTTCGGTCATAGATTCTCCGGATAAGTACACGCTCGATAAAAATCCCAATTAATAAGGCAATGAGCGCTGAAATTATCGCTGATACGATATAACTACCGGTCAGGGAAAAAAAATACCAGAGCAGATAAGCGCCAATCATATACATCGAACCATGGGCGAGATTGAGAATGCCCATTACACCGAACACCAGGGTAAGGCCGGACGCAATCAGAAAAAGCACCAGGCCAAACTGAATGCTGTTTATCAACTGAACTACAAACAAGCTGGCAGACATATAAACACTCTGTGAATAAGTTAAGGACAGCCACAATTGAATTTAAAGATGAAGTACCGATGCGAACGTTGTGTTCGCCCCGCCTGTCCTTATCGATCGGTTTATTTGTCGATCTGACAACGATTCACTGGCACACAGGACTTGGGTTTTGTGTTTGTTCTATGACCAGCATTAAAGGGCAAACCGGCCAGCCGGAATATCCGTTTTATGCAGAAATTTATCCAAGCCGTGCATGGGCGGCGTAAGAGGTGCGTCGCCCGATAACCTCACGGCCCGCTCAGCGGTCCAACGACGCGACCCCGCCCGGCTTAAGGCTTTTACCCATAAATTATTTATGGTTAATGCCAATACCTGCGCTCATTCAGTGCCTATGGACTCCACCAATGGTTCACCGTAATATGCTTTATCAGGAGAAGGAATAATTGACGTGCGGTATAACAGCTGGGACTCATGTAGCACTATTACCATGCGGACTTTAAAAAGCACCAGAATTATATAAGGTGAAATAAATGCTGTCAGAACTGATTAAGCCCTCTAATTTTAAGATTGGCAAGCCGACGGAAATTTCCGATCTGGTGAATAAATTAATTGGTGATCACTCTATAGAAATTGTAAAAAAGCCCTGTTCCGAGGCCTATTTCAGTCACGATGCGTTTGCGGGTTTTTCCATAGCGAACCTCGCATACGGCACTAATTTGAAGGTACACTGCAAGGCGCTGCAGGAAATATATCACTTGCAGATTATTGTTAAGGGTCATTGCTTCTGGCGCTTTGATAATGAAATGCTTGTTCTGAAAAAAGGACACGCCGTGATTCTCAATCCCTATGAACCTATCGAGCATCAATATTCCCCCGATTGTCACAAGTTGATCCTGAAAATCCCGGAAGCCTTTATTAAAGATATCTTTCTGAATACCTACGACCGGATTCCGAAAGCCGGGCTCAAGTTCGACAGATCGGTCATCGATATCCAGAAAAACCCCTCACTGGCAAGACTGATAGAAGCTATTTCACTGGAAACCGATGAAGCCTCGAACAGTGTCTACGGTATTTCAAACTGTTACAGGGAAATCATCGTCAAAAAACTGATTGCACTGTTTCAGCACAACGGAAAAATAGAAAGTAAAACTTTTGATGACCGACCGGAGCTGGATCACATCCTGAAATATATCCACGAGAACATAAAAAAGGATATAGAGATTGCCGAACTTGCTGCGATTTCCAACAAAAGTGTCCGCTCAATCTACAACTTGTTTTCCAAGTCCCTGTCGACTACACCGAAAATATATATAAAAAATCTCAAACTGCAGAAGCTGAGAAATGAAATTCTGGAAGGCGAAGCCCGCAATGTCACTGAAGCCGCCTTTGAATATGGTTTCACTCACCTTGGGCATTTTTCATCCGATTACCGAAAACTGTTTGGTGAACTGCCCTCCCAAACCCTGCATTCCAGGCGTCACTGACACCTGCTTTAATACAAGCTATTCCCTGTTTTTTTCAACACTCGCTGGAACAGGAAAGAGCCTACCGCCTTGTACAAACCGCGCACCGTGGCCGGGTGCACGGTTTGTTCACCAGCCCACTCAATCGCTGACGTTCTTACGCAAGCGAAACTTCTGGATTTTGCCGGTGGATGTGGTGGGAATCGAGCCGATGACGTATTTTTTCGGCACCTTGAAACCGGGCAAATGTTCACGGCAAAAAGTGTTCAATTCCTCTTCGCTCAGCCGCGAACCGGGCCGCAGTTGTACATAGGCGGCCGGCACCTCGCCCCACTTGTCGTGCGGCATGGCGACCACCGCCGCCACCGCGACATCGGGGTGCGCCTGCAGGGTTTCCTCGACTTCCAGTGAGGAGATGTTTTCGCCGCCGGAGATGATCACGTC
>JAGRHW010000296.1 GCA_020444765.1 Gammaproteobacteria bacterium
GGCGACGCCGCCCACCCGATGACGCAATACCTGGCACAGGGCGCCTGCATGGCACTGGAAGACGCAGTCACCCTCGGCGAAGCCATTCGCCATTGCGACAACGACCTGCCCGCCGCTTTCCGCCTGTATGAAACCCTGCGCATTCCGCGCACCGCGCGCGTGGTCTGGTCAGCGCGTGAAATGGGCCGCCTGTATCACGCCAAGGGCGTTGAACGCCTGGTGCGCAACCAGCTTTGGGCCGGCCGCAGCCAGCAAGGCTTCTACGACGCCATGCAATGGCTGTACGGCTGGAATGTCAGCAACTGCCTGAACGGCGCGACATCCGCCTGATTTATCCGGAGAACAATCATGAGCCTTAATCTCGGAACCCTGGAAGACCTGCCGCAAAGTTATCGAGACGAGCTGAGCGCCCTCAATCTGGTGCCGCTCTGGCCCAGCATGCGCGCCGTTTTGCCCTATAACGTGCCGACCCGTCGCACGCAATCTCTGTGCTGGCGCTACGAGGCGATCCGCCCGCTGTTAATGCAAGCCGGTGAACTAACGCCGATGGAAAAAGCCGAGCGCCGCGTGCTGGTGCTGGCCAACCCCGGCCACGGCCTGGAAAACATGCAGGTCTCGCCGTCTATCTACATGGGTATCCAGCTTGTATTACCCGGTGAAACCGCGCCCAACCATCGCCATACGCCGAATGCCGTGCGTATCATTATTGAAGGCGAAGGCGCGTTCACCACGGTCGATGGCGAGCAGTGCCGCATGGAACGCGGTGACCTGATCCTGACCCCGACCGGCAAATGGCACGAGCATCATCAGGAAGGCGATACGCCGATCATCTGGCTGGATATTCTCGACCTGCCGCTGATCTACAACCTCGAAGGCTCCTGGGCTATCGAAGGCAAGCCGCAGCAAAACGCGCGTATCGATGACAAATCCTTTGCCGAATACAGCGCCGCTGGCGTCGTGCCTTACGTCAACGAAACCCCGGCCTCGACCGATACTCCGCAGTTGCGTTATCCCTGGTCGAAAACCCGCGCCTGCCTGGTGGCAATGTCCGAGCAATTATCCGAAGGGCTGCTGGCGATTCGCTATACCAACCCGGAAACCGGCCGCAGCCCGTTTCCGTCACTCGATTTCGGCGCGCTGATGCTGCGCCCGGGTGAAAGCGTCACGCTGGCCAAGCGCACTTACCCGCGCGCTTTGCACGCGGTGGAAGGCAGCGGCAGCCTGCAGGTCGACGGCGGCGAGGCCTTGCATTTTGTCGAAAAAGACACGCTGTCCGCTCCCGGCTACAGCGACGTCAAACTCAGTAACGCCTCCAACAGCGAGCCGCTGTTTCTGATCAGCGCCGACGAATCACCCTTGCATCATTATCTTGGCATTTACTAACGGACTCCAACATGACACAAAAACTCGTATTCGAAGCCCCCGCAACGGTCAGCGCTGCCATTGAAGGCAGTGACGCCCGCTTCCCCGTCAAGCGGATTTTCTGCGTCGGGCGCAACTATATGGCTCACGCAGCGGAAATGGGCACCACCGTCGACAAGACAAGCATGGAGCCGTTCTACTTCACCAAGCATCCGTCAGCACTGGTGCCGAGCGGCAGTACCGTGGTCTATCCACCGCAAACCGCCAATTATCACTATGAGATGGAATTCGTTGTCGCAATCGGCAAAGCCGGTTTTGAGGTCAGCGAAGATGCTGCAGCCGAATTGATCTACGGTTACGCCTGCGGCCTCGACATGACCCGCCGCGATCTGCAACTCAAGGCGCGTGAATCCGGACGCCCCTGGGATCTCGGCAAGGATTTCGAGGAATCAGCGGTTCTTTCGCCGATCCGCCCGAGCAGCCAGACCGGCGAAATCAACGAAGGCCGCATCAGCCTCGCCGTCAATGGCGAGACCAAACAGGACTCGGACCTGAACCTGTTGATCTGGAACGTGCGCGAAATCATCGCGCATCTGTCGAAGTTTTATCACCTGCAAGCAGGTGACCTGATCTATACCGGCACGCCTGAAGGTGTCGGCCCGGTGGTCGCGGGTGACAACATCAGCGGTGAAATCGACAAGGTCGGCAGTATTACCTTGAACATTGCGCCCTGAGCGATTTATCAACACAAAAAGGAGCGGGATATTAACCCGCTCCAAAAATTACAGGGGCGACACCGCCCTTCGCACCGAGGAGTTCAACCAATGAAAATGATCAAAACACTACTAAGTGCCGCGCTGGTCGCCACAACCCTGGCCAGTGCGGCAAGCGCCCAGGCCGCGACTCTGCGCATGGGCATGGTGACACCACCCAGCCATATCTGGAACAAGGTCGCCGAGCGTTTCAACGAAAATCTGCAAGCCGCCGACAGCGATTTCAAGATCAAGGTTTTCCCGCTCGGCAAGCTGGGCGGCGATGACCAGATGATCGACCTGCTGCAAACCGGCGCCCTGCAACTGGCTATTCTGACCGCCGGTAGCCTGTCCAACCGCGAAGCCTCGATCAACGCCTGGTTTCTGCCCTATGTTTTCAACAACGTCGAAGAAGCCGCAACGGCAAGCCGCAAACCGGCCGCGCGGCAGATGCTCGCCGACCTGGCCAATCACAAGATGATCGGCCTCGGCTATACCATGGCCGGTATGCGCCACGTGATTTCCGCCAAGCCGATCGACAGCGCGGCGGGCTTCGAGAACAAGAAAATCCGCTCTTTCCCGAACCGCGTCTTCAACGACTGGTGGGGCCAGCTCGGCGCGGCACCAACCGCTCTGCCGATTGCCGATGTCGCCCCGGCGCTGACCACCAATCTGCTTGACGCTGTCGATGTTGACCTCGATATCACCGTCGGCCTGAAGTTCTACCAGCAGGCCCCGAACCTGGCTCTGACCAATCACATGGCTTTTCCGGGCGTGATCGTCGCCTCGCAGAAGTGGTGGGAGTCACTCGATGCCGGCCAACAGGACACTGTCAAGGCAGCGCTGACCGACGCCGAGGACTGGGGGTTTGCCGAACAGGCCAAGGCCGAGGTGTCAAACTTGCAGCTTCTTAAGGACGCCGGTGTTAGCGTCACTGAAATCGATGACCCCAAACTGCACGAAATCGGCGCCGCTATCGTCAAGAGTTATGCCGACGACAACGCACTCATCCGCGCCTTTCTGGAAGAAAACCAGTAATCGTCTGAGCTGCCGGTGCCACGCCCGGCACCGGCCCGGAGCATCGAATGCCAACCTTGTTACGCACGCTTGATCGCTGGCTCGGCAAGTTCGAATACACCTTGCTTGCCCTGCTTACCGGCCTTCTCACACTGATTCTCACGGCCCAGGTCATCCTGCGCTATTTCTTTAACAGCCCGTTGTTCTGGGCCGAAGAAGTCGCCGTGCAGATTCTCATCAGCGCCACCTTTATCGGCGTCAGCTACCTTATTCATACGGGCCGTCTGGTGCGCGTGGATTTTCTGATTCTACTCAGCCAGGGCGCACTGCGCCACTGGGGCGAGCGCGCGCTGGATGTGGTCGGCCTGCTCACGCTGATCGTCCTGTGCTATTTCGCCACCGACTGGATCATGCGCCCGGAAGTGCGCGCCGACCTCTCGCCGACCACGCAACTGCCGCGCTGGTACAACTACGCGGTGCTGGTGGTGGCGTTTTATACCATGGCGTTTCATATGCTGATCCGCGTGATCTGGCCCGAAGGCACCGTCAGTGAGGAAAGCGCATGATAACCCTGATTGCTTTTTTTACCGCCCTGTTCCTCGGCCTGCCGATTTTTCTCACGCTGCTGCTCGGCACACTTGTATTTTTGCTGGAAAGCGATCTCAGCGTACTGTTCTCATCGCTGCCGATCCAGCTTTATGGCGCCCTCAACCAAAATGGTCTGCTGGCGATTCCGCTGTTTATGCTGGTTGGTGAGTTGATGAACAAAGGCGGTCTGACAAGCCGTTTGATGAACGCGGCGGATGTTTTCGTCGGCGGTTTTCGCGGCGGCCTGGCTTATGTGAACCTGCTGACCAATGCCATGGCGGCCTCGATTCTCGGCTCGGCCACCGCGCAGATTTCCGTGATGAGCCGGCTGATGATTCCGGCCATGGAAGAAAAAGGCTACAAGCGGGAATTCGCCTCAGCGGTCACGCTTTCGGGCGGCCTGCTCGGGCCGATTATTCCGCCTTCGATGCTGATGATCATTTATGGCGTGGTTGCCTACCAGCCGATTTCAGCGCTGTTTATCGCCGGGATTCTGCCGGGCATTCTGATCGTTGCCGGTTTTGCCCTGGTCATCTTTCTTACCGGCATGTTCAGCGGCCTGCCGGCCGGTGAACACATGCAACACAAGGACACCAGAAGCGAACTGCTCGGCGGCCTGATCCCCGGCAGCATTCCCACCGCGGTGATCATCGCCATCATGAGCGGGGTGATGACGCCGACCGAAGCCGGCGCGATTGCCTCCATTCTGGCCTTTATAATCGGTTTCTTCGTCTACCGCAGCATCAAAGCCACGGATCTGCCGGGCATTTTCGCCACCGTCGCCATCAACACCGCCACCATCACCGGCCTCATCGGCATGGCCTCGGTCTTCGGCTGGGCGCTGTCCTTCGAAAGCGTGCCGGACATGATGGTCGAAGCGCTCAGCGGCCTGACCGAGTCGCCATTTCTGTTCCTGCTGCTGGTTTATGCACTGGTGATTGTGCTGGGGATGTTTCTGGAAAGCATCAGCGTAATGATCGTAATCGTGCCGATCATTCTGCCGGCGGCCGTCAGCCTTGGCATCGACCCGATTCACTTCGGCGTGGTC
>JAGRHW010000297.1 GCA_020444765.1 Gammaproteobacteria bacterium
TACACTCTTTTCCTAAGGCGCTCGAGAATGACGTGGAATGATTTGACCCTGCTGTATATTGACGGATCATGGGTTTTGAGCGGCTTGTCGCTGGATCCCCGACAAAAGCGTTCGGGGATGACATTCCCCCTGAAAAAATAGCTCAGAATAACGTGGAATGCCTGTTTTACAGTACAGGGTCCAGAATACCCCTTCACCGTCATTCCCGAACGCTTTTGTCGGGAATCCAGCCGCGAGTCGCACAACGATATCAATCCAACAGATCGCTGAAATACGCACAGAACAGGTTCCCGGCAAACCAATCAGGAACAGCGCTTCCCCCAGCGGAACCGCTTTAAAAAACGCGACCACACGGAAATAACAAAACCCTGGCAACAAGGAAAACTTCAGAGTTTGTTTAATTTCTTTTCTTCAGCAGCTGCAGGATATCATCGAATATCTGCTGCCCGACGCCATGCGACAAATCAAGCGCCAGAGACCTCGAATAAAACGGGCTAAGATCAAGTCCGACCCCGAGCGCATAGATATCGATTACCCGTTCCGACTCCAGGCCTGCAATAACCTGCTTGAGATGGTTGTCAAGGTAAAAACGGTCATTGGCAAGATTGGTTGCGGTGTCCATCGGGCAACCGTCGGAAATCACCAGCAGAATCCGTCGCTCTTCGTCCCGCGCCAGCAGTCGCCGGCTCGCCCATTCGACCGCTTCGCCGTCGATACCTTCCCGGAACAAGTCGGCTTTGAGGATGGCCGCCATGTCCGGGCGGGCGCGTCGCCAGGGCGTATCGGCACTTTTGTAGACGAGGTGCAGCAGTTCGTTGAGGCGGCCGGGATTTTTCGGTCGTCCGCTTTTGAACCAGTCGCGCTGGCAGCGTCCGCCGTTCCAGGCGCCGGTGGTAAAACCCAGCACTTCGGTTTTCACTTCGGCGAGTTCCAGCGCGCGGGTCAGTACATCCACCAGTACCGCAAGCTGTTCGATATGCTGCTTCATCGAGCCTGAACAGTCGATAAGGATGGTAAACAGACAGTCGGCGTGCGGCTTCAGACGTTGCCGATAGAATACCCGCCGTTCCGCGGGCGAGGCGACCAGTTGTCCGAGACGGCGCGCATCAATATAGCCTTCGTCCTGGCCGAAATTCCAGCCATCGCGACTCGGGGTGGCCAGCAGTGCGCTCAAGCCACGAGCCAATCTTGTAATATTTATTTTTTGCCGGCGTATGCGCTCATCCAGCGTTTGTCGCAAACCGCGCAGGTAATCCGCTCTTACCAGCGAGGCGGCGGCGACTTCACGGTCATACTCGTTACTGAAAACCTTATAGCCGGCATCGGCGGTGGCAAACGCCTTGCTTTCGCCGCTGAGCGCCGCGCTAAAGACATCCAGTTCCAGATCGCTGTCGAAATCGAGCAGCAGCGCAAAGGCCTGTTCCGCTTCGTCAAGTTCTTCACTGCCGGCATCCTGCTCGTCACCATCCGTATCACTTTCAAGCAGTTGACCGATTATTCCGGCAATTTCCAGCGCATGCGTCGCATAAGCCGCCTGATCATGACGTTCGCGACGCAGGCCAGCCAGAGCATTTCCAAGCAGGGGAATAAGGTTAAACCGGGTCGCCTCGATCACGCCTTCGCTGTCTTCCAGCACTTCGACGCCGTTGAGTCGCGCCCAGACGATTTGCAGCAGCGTATAAACGAGAATACCGCGATGCGTCTCCGTCATACGCGCCGCGTGATAGGCCTTGCACCAGGCGGTAAAACGCTTTCTCACATTGTGACTTACGCCCGGCAGTTGCTCCGGCACCAGTGATTCGACCCGCAATTGTTCGAGCAGTTCGAAAACCAGCCGTGGCACAGGGTCGGCGGGTTGCAGGCGTTGATGAAGCGCGGCATCGCTGTTGCACAGTCGCAGAGCTATGCCGTCCGCCGCGCCACGGAAGGCCTGAAAATCATCCCTGGAAGAATCGGTACGCAAGTGCGGCACATGCAGCGCAACAGGCTGATTGCCGTTATGCAAACGCCGTCCCCGATAGCGCAACCCGGTCTGCCCCGTCAAGGCGCGGATCGTGGTCGCGCAAAGTTCCTCGAACTGTTGCTGCCGGCGCTCGCTATAGGAAGTATCCGCCACCGTCCGCTCCGGGTTAAACGGAATCCCCGGAACCGGGGAGTTCGAGTTCCCGGTCGAAACAACGCTGAAAATATTCGGCGATAATCGGGTACTCCGCCTCATCACACTTGTTCAGAAACGACAGCCTGAAAGCAACCGCCGGGTCGTGGAAAATCGCTGTATTTTCAGCCCAGGCGATGACCGTCCGCGGCGACATCAGCGTGGTGAGATCGCCCGCGGCAAAACCTTTGCGGGTCAGGTTGGCGACGCCGACCATTGCCGTGATCAGCTCTCTGCCCTGTTGATTATCGTATTGCGGCACACGGCCCAGCACGATGGCGACTTCCTCGTCGCTGTGCAGATAATTAAGCGTGGCGACGATGTTCCAGCGATCGACCTGGGCGTGATTGAGCAGTTGGCTACCATGATACAGTCCGGTGAGATTACCGAGTCCGACCGTATTGGACGTCGCGAACAGGCGGAAACTGGCGTGCGGACGAATCACCTTGTTCTGGTCCAGCAAGGTAAACTTGCCGTCCCGTTCGAGAATACGCTGGATCACGAACATCACGTCCGGCCGGCCCGCATCGTATTCATCGAACACCAGCGCCACCGGCCGTTGCAGGGCCCAGGGCACGATGCCTTCCTGGAATTCGGTGACCTGCTTGCCGTCTCTTATGACAATAGCGTCCCTGCCGACCAGATCGAGGCGGCTGATATGACCATCCAGATTGACCCGCACACAGGGCCAGTTGAGACGCGCGGCCACCTGTTCGATATGGGTGGATTTACCGGTACCGTGCAGGCCCTGAACCATAACGCGCCGGTCGTTGCTGAAACCGGCCAGAATCGCCAGGGTTACGTCCGGATTGAAGCGATAGGCTTCGTCGATTTCCGGCACATGATCTTCGCGTTCGCTAAAAGCCGGAACCTTCAGGTTGGAATCGATGCCGAACACCTCGCGCACGGCGAGCGTTTTGTCAGGTTTGATCTGCATGATGTCGGTCATGGGCCTGCTTCCGGTTGGTTTTCGTCTTAGGCGTCAGGTCAGGCGTTTTGCGCCTGTACGACGGTGACCGCTATGACATTGAATACATCATCGGCACTGCAGCCACGTGACAGATCATTCGCCGGCTTGGCAAGTCCTTGCAGCAAAGGTCCGATCGCGACCGCGCCACCGACCCGTTCAGCCATTTTGTAACCGATATTACCGGCTTCCAGATTTGGAAACACCAGCACGTTGGATTTACCCTTGACAACGGAATCTTTCACCTTATGACCCGCTATCTGCTCCACGATCGCGGCATCGAGCTGAACATCGCCGTCAATGGCCAGACCTGGCATACGGGCCTTAACCTGTTCGCTGGCGGCGACCACCTTGTCAACCAGCGGATGCTTGGAACTGCCGCTGGTGGAAAACGACAACATGGCGACCCGCGGCTCTTCGCCAAGCATGATCCTTGCGCTGTCAGCCGCCGCCATGGCGATTTCAGCAAGTTCGCCGGCGTCCGGATCGACGACCAGTGCACAGTCGGAAAAAATAAGTCCGCCTTTCAGGGAATGAAACGGCTCGCAAAGCATCATCAGAAAAAAACTCGATACCAGCTTGGTCGACGGCTTGACACCGATCACCTGCAACGCGCTGCGCAAAACGTCGGCAGTCGTATAAACCGCGCCGTTGACGCAACCGTCGGCATCGCCCTGCGCTACCATCATATTCGCGAAACAAAGCGGATTGCGCACCTGCTCATCAGCCTGCTTCGGGGTCATGCCCTTGTGTTTTCTCAACTCGAACAAAGCCTTCGCATAGCTGTCATGCTTGTCCGAAGTGGCCGGATTCTGTATCTCCACGCCGCCGAGATCGATCTGCGCTTCGGCGGCAATGGCATTCAGTTCATCCGCGTCGCCGAGCAAAACAATTCTGGCAATCCCTTCACGGACCGCGCGTGCCGCCGCCTGCTGAATACGGGGGTCCTGCCCCTCGGCCAACACCACGGTCCTTGGATTCTCTTTCGATCGCTGGATAATTTGTTCGAGTGCTTTCATGATTAAAGCCCGATTCAGGCGGTGTCCCGCGACACCCGGGACCGGGACTTCGCGGCTGGAAGTCCCGGCTTTTCAGCTTACAGCTCAGTCTGTCAGATCAGACATAATCCTTGTACTTGTCCAGGTAACGTACCGGCTTGGACAAGGCGTCACGACGGAAAGGATCGCCGAGTTCACGGGTACACATGATTTCCAGGATGCAGGTTTTGCCTTCGTTCATCTGCATATCGATGGCTTTTTTCAGGGCCGGACCGACATCTTCGAGCTTGTCGACGGTAATGCCTTCGGCGCCCATCGCCCGCCCGATTTCGGCAAAGCTCTGGTTATCCAGCTCGCCGGCGACGAAACGGCGGTTGTAAAAGTCGACCTGATTTTTCTTTTCCGCGCCCCATTGACGATTGTGAAATACAACCGCGGTGACCGGGATATTGTGCCGGACGCAGGTCATGGTCTCCATCAGGCTCATGCCCCAGGCGCCGTCACCGGCGTAGGAAATGGCTGGACGATCCGGTGCCGCGACTTTTGCGCCGATCATGGTCGGGAACGCATAACCGCAGTTACCGAAACTCATGGCGGCGAAAAAGCTGCGGGGCTTTTCAAAACGCAGGTAACTGTTGG
>JAGRHW010000298.1 GCA_020444765.1 Gammaproteobacteria bacterium
TTGCGGGCGCCGGCCGGGTCGTCGAGAATCGATGCGCGCAGGGTGTTATCCGGGTCGGTATAAGCGCGCCGCACGCCTTCGTTGATCATGTCCGCGACGCTCATGTCGCCTTGCCACTGCACGTTCATGCCGATCCGGACAAATACCGTGACGATGCCGGTGTCCTGGCAGATCGGGCGGCGGCCCTCCGCGCACATCCGCGAATTGATCAGTATCTGCGACATGGCGTCTTTGGCTGCGGGTGATTCCTCGCGTTGCCAGGCGTTATGCACGGCGTCGATAAAATCCTTGGGGTGGTAACAGGAGATAAACTGCAGCGCATCCCTGACGCTTTCGATAAGGTCGTTTTGCTGAATGATAGTCATTTTTATGGTCCGCTTTTTACTTTGCGTGTGGGTTTTGCCTCATTTTAGCAAGAGTCCCTGCGAAAAAGATTATTTTTATGGATGACGGTATTTGCCGGTTTGAATCCTTTTGGCGAATTTTATTCAGGCAAGGAAAATTCTGTTTCACCTTCGAATTTCTTGATATCATTCAGCCCATGACTGTTTACTTCCTCTCTCTGCATTCATGGCGACTTTGCTGGCGTAACTGATGACGTCCGTAAATCCCTTTTTTGATGCATTGAGATGAAGAAACGCGCATGACCCCTGAACACTTTCTGAACTTCGCTGAGCTCGACAAAAAAACCATCCCTTTAAGCCGCGAGATCCTGGCCGATCTCGACACGCCGCTGTCCACGTATCTAAAACTTGCCGAAGGGCCCTATTCCTATCTGCTCGAATCCGTGCAGGGTGGCGAAAAATGGGGGCGCTTCTCGATTATCGGTCTGCCTTGCCGAACGCTGATCAAGGTCTACGGCAAACGCGTTGATATCGAACGTAACGGCACGCTGCACGAGAGTTTCGAGGTCGATAACCCGCTTGACTGGATCGATGCGGTGCAGGCCCTGTCGTGCCGGCGCACGGCGGTTGAGGGCTTGCCGAAATTTACCGGCGGCCTGGTCGGTTATTTCGGTTACGACACGGTGCGCTACATCGAGCCGAGGCTCGGCGAGGCCGACAAACCGGATGCGCTGAAGACGCCGGATATTTTGTTGATGGTGTCTGATGAGGTGGTGGTTTTCGACAATCTTGCCGGAAAACTCTATCTGGTCGTACATGTCGACCAGGACGGGCGACAGGCCGGCGAGCAGCGCCTGTCGGAACTTGAATTTGATCTTAGAAACAAAAGCCCGCGCTACACGCCGGCGCTCAGCACGGCGGTGGTGAACGAGTCGGACTTTGTCTCGGGCTTTACCGAAGACGGCTATCGTAAGGCGGTGGAGATTGCCCGTCGGTATATTACCGACGGCGATATCATGCAGGTCGTTCTGTCGCAGCGTTTGAGTATTCCGTTTCAGGCGCGGCCGCTGGATCTTTACCGGGCCTTGCGGAGCCTCAACCCCTCGCCGTATATGTATTATCTCGATCTCGACGGGTTTCAGATCGTCGGTTCATCGCCCGAGATTCTGGTGCGCCTCGAAGACAACACAATCACGGTGCGGCCGATCGCCGGCACGCGCCGCCGGGGCAAGACCGAGGCTGACGACATCGCCATGGAGCAGGAACTGCTGGCCGATCCCAAGGAGCTGGCCGAGCATCTGATGCTGATCGATCTCGGCCGTAACGATGCCGGCCGCGTCAGCAAAACCGGCTCCGTACAGGTTACCGAGGAAATGCAGGTCGAGCGTTATTCGCATGTGATGCATATCGTCTCCAACGTTACCGGTGAGTTGCGTGACAAGCTCTCCGCGATCGATGTGCTGCGCGCGACCTTCCCGGCCGGCACGGTGAGCGGCGCGCCGAAAATCCGCGCCATGGAAATCATCGATGAGTTGGAGCCGGTCAAGCGGGGAATCTATTCCGGCGCCGTCGGTTATCTGTCCTGGACAGGCAATATGGACACGGCGATCGCCATTCGTACGGCAGTCATTCAAAACGGCGAGCTGCATATACAGGCCGGCGCCGGTATCGTGTATGACTCCGTGCCGCAACTCGAATGGAAGGAAACCATGAACAAGGGCAGGGCGATTTTCAAGGCCGTCAGCCTGGCGGAAGCCGGCCTCGACGGCAAGCACCGGTGAGGGGAATGTCATGTTGCTTATGATCGATAACTATGATTCCTTTACCTACAATCTGGTGCAGTATCTCGGCGTGCTGGGCGAAGACGTGCAGGTCGTGCGTAACGACGAAATCGCGCTGACCGACATTGAAAAGCTGGCGCCGTCGAGGATCATGATTTCCCCCGGGCCGTGCACCCCGGCCGAAGCCGGGATTTCCATGTCGGTGATTCGCGAATACGCGGGCAAATTGCCGATTCTCGGCGTGTGCCTTGGACATCAGTGCATTGGTCAGGTATTCGGTGGCAGGATTGTCCACGCGCGGCAGATCATGCATGGCAAACTGTCGGATATGTATCACAAGGATACGGGGGTTTTTCGCGGGCTGGTCAACCCGCTGGCGGCGACGCGTTACCATTCCCTGGTTATCGAGAAGGAGACGCTGCCCGACAGCCTGGAAATTACGGCCTGGACGCAGGATGCCGACGGCGGAATCGATGAAATCATGGGCGTGAGGCACAAACAGCTGGCGCTCGAAGGTGTGCAGTTTCATCCTGAATCCATTCGTTCGGAGTTCGGTTACGAGTTGCTGCAAAATTTTCTAAACACCACAATCTGAAAAACAATTGCTTATGAATATTCAACAAGCACTGGCAAAGGTTATCGCCGGCGAGAATTTGAGTTCCGCCGAAATGCGTGACGTGATGATGCAGATCATGACGGGCGAGGCGACGGGTGCGCAGATTGGCGGTTTTCTGGTCGCCCTGCGCCTGAAGGGTGAAACCGTAGAGGAGATAGCCGCCGCCGCTGCGGTGATGCGCGAACTTGCGACGCCGGTCAGCGTCAAGGGCGAGCACGTGGTCGATATCGTCGGCACCGGTGGCGATGTTTCTCATACCTTCAATATATCCACCGCCTGCACGTTCGTGGTGGCGGCGGCCGGCGGCAAGGTGGCAAAGCACGGCAACCGGGCGGTTTCCAGTTCGTCCGGCAGCGCCGATCTGCTTGAGGAGGCCGGCGTCAATCTGCAGCTGACGCCACAACAGGTAGCGGCCTGTATTGATGAAGTCGGCGTTGGTTTTATGTTTGCGCCGCTTCATCACAGCGCGATGAAGCACGCAATCGGTCCACGCAAGGAAATGGGTATTCGCACGATTTTCAATGTGCTCGGGCCCTTGACCAATCCCGCCGGCGCGGAAAACCAGTTGCTTGGCGTGTTCGATGAATCCTTGCTGGAGCCGATGGCGAACGTCCTTAAGGCGCTTGGCAGCCGTCATGTGATGGTGGTGCATGCCGATGACGGTCTGGACGAGATCAGTATTACAGGCCCGACACGCTGCGCCGAGTTACGCGAAGGCCAGGTGACGAGCTACGCCTTGTCACCGGAAGAATTCGGTATGTCGTTGCATACGCTCGAATCAATCCAGGTAAGCAGCGCAGCCGACAGCCTGAAGATGATCGAATCGGCGCTGGCCGGCGAAGCCGGTCCTGCCCTGGATGCTGTGCTGCTGAATTCTGGGGCTGCGATTTATGTGGCCGGGCTTGCAGAAAGCCATGCGGCCGGAATCGAACGCGCCAGGGCGGTTATCGACAGCGGCGCGGCGCGGGGCAAGCTCGACGCGCTGGTAAAAAAATCCCAATCATTTTGAACGCCATGTCTGATACACCGGATATTCTGAAAAAAATCATCGACCATAAATGGCGGGAAATTCGCGAGCGCGAGAAGGTAACCAGCCTGGCGCAATTGCAAAAAGAAGTTATTGAGGCTTCGCCGGCACGCGGATTTGTTGCGGCGATTCGTAACAAGATCGAGCAGAATCTCCCGGCTGTTATTGCGGAAATCAAGAAAGCGTCGCCAAGCAAGGGCGTCATCCGGGAGGACTTCAAGCCGGCGGAAATCGCGCAGAGTTATGCCAATGCCGGTGCGGCCTGTCTCTCGGTGCTGACTGATATCGATTTTTTTCAGGGCGCCGATGACTATTTGATCGAAGCGCGACAGGCTTGTCATTTGCCGGTGATACGCAAGGACTTCATGGTCGACCTGTATCAAATCTATGAGTCCCGCAAGCTGGGCGCTGATTGTATTTTATTGATCGTGTCTGCGCTTGATGATAAGCAACTGCATCGATTATTTGCTATCAGTCGTGAGCTTGGCATGGATGTGCTGGTCGAGGTACACGATAGAGCGGAGTTGCAACGAGCGCTGACCTTAAAGCCGGATCTATTGGGCGTCAATAACCGTAATCTGCGCACTTTCGAGGTCAGCTTGCAAACCACCTTCGAACTTTTGCAGGCTATCCCCGAGGGTGTCACGCTGGTGACTGAAAGCGGTATCCTGGGCCAGGATGACGTGCGGCAGATGCGTGAGCGGGACGTGCACGCCTTTTTGGTTGGCGAGGCATTTATGCGGCAAGCCGATCCGGGAGAGGCGCTGCGCTCGGTATTTTTTGAGCAATAAAAAAGGCGGCCGTTGAGCCGCCTTTTTTTACGTCTGCGATGATTTATCAGCGGGTGCCGTAAATCACCATGGTCTTGCCGCGAGCGTGAATAAGGCCACGTTCTTCAAGTTCTTTCAGTACCCTTCCGACCATCTCTCTGGAGCAGCCGACGATGCGGGCAATCTCCTGACGGGTAATGC
>JAGRHW010000299.1 GCA_020444765.1 Gammaproteobacteria bacterium
CATATTGATCACGCCCATGACGCCGAAGGTAATGGCCAGCCCGATGGCCGCCAGCACCAGCACGGAACCCAGGCTGAGACCGAAAAACAGGGTTTCCAGAAGCGCATAAAATTTGATTTTCTGTTCGATGCTTAACAGCGCGGATTTGGCGGCAGCGATAATCGCCGGATCCTCTTCTGCGTTTGCAGCGAGGCTGGCCAGTTTGTTGCGCGCGGTCTGGTTGAGACTGCCTGACAGCTCTTCGAGCGCGGCCAGCCGGGTTTCACTCGGGCCGCCGGCATCCAGCGTCGACAAGGCAATACCGACCTGCATGACCTCGCGTACCGACGGATCCTGTTCGGTTTCCAGCAAGGGCGAGAGTGTCTCTTGCAGCGTGCCGGTATCCCCGCGGATCATTTCCTGTACCGCCTTGAGTCGAATAGCGGTGTCTGGATTCTGTAGTGACAGGCTTGCAATTTTGTTTTTCAGCAGACCACGCAGCGAGTTGTTGATGGAAATCTTGCTGACCTTGGCGGATTCCACGCTGCCGAGATCTTCGCCACTGACCGGGTCGGACAATTTGAACTGTTTACCTGCCCGTTGTGCGACAACGACCTCCTTGCTGTCCTTGAGAAAATAGAGTTTCGCGTTCAGCAGGGATTCGAGGTAAACGATCGCGGAAGGTTCGGCCTTGTCGGCAATCATTTCAATGGCCGTTTGTTTGTCCTTGAAAGATTTTGAGGTTAACAACGAAAGGGCTGAAGGTGCCGTATTGTCCGAAGAATCCGCAGTCTCGCTGTTCAAGTCCGAACCGGTTTGTGCAAAAACCGGTGAACTCAGGGCAATCATGATGATCAATGCCAGCAACGACAGAAAGGCTCCCGACGTGTCGGGATTGGCGAAACGATTCCTTTTTTTTGCAAAGCACGGTCGCATATCGCTCATCCGGTCTGATTTTCGTTAGGAATGAATGGGCGCTGCGTAAATGCAGCGCCCGGGGTTTATGCAGTCAGCCTGCTGATCAGTAGTTCTGACCGGCGCAGGCCTTGGTGACCGTGTTGTAGTTGCCGCAGCGAACCGGGTCGGTCCAGTCGGAGATGATGTCTTTGGAACCTTCGAGGTAATCGGACCAGGCGTCGCCAGGGACTTCCGCATCGGTTGACCAGACGACTTCGAATTGCCCGTCTTCCTGGATTTCGCCGATCAGTACCGGTTTGGTCAGATGGTGGTTCTTGAGCATTTTCGCGGTACCGCCGGTCATGTTCGGCACTTCGATGCCGACCATCGCGTCAACCACGGCATCGACATCCGTGGAGCCGGCTTTTTCGACCGCCTTGGTCCACATATTAAAACCGATCACGGTGGCTTCCATCGGGTCATTGGTTACCCGGGCATCATCACCGACCGAGGCGTGCCAGGTGTCGATGAACTTGCTGTTTTCTTCATCATCGACGCTCATGAAGTAATTCCAGGCGGCCAGGTGTCCGACCAGCGGTTTTGTGTCGATGCCGGAAAGTTCTTCCTCGCCGACCGAGAAGGCCACGACCGGGATATCGTCGGATGAAATGCCCTGGTTACCGAGTTCCTTGTAGAAGGGTACGTTGGCGTCACCGTTGATGGTCGAAACCACGGCGGTTTTCTTGCCGGCGGTACCGAATTTCTTGATGTCGGAGACAATGCTCTGCCAGTCGGAATGACCGAACGGCGTGTAGTTGATCATGATGTCTTCTTCGGCGACACCCTTGGATTTCAGATAGGCTTCGAGAATCTTGTTGGTGGTACGCGGATAGACATAGTCGGTGCCGGCCAGTACCCAGCGTTCGACTTCGATGTCATTCATCAGATAATCAACGGCGGGAACAGCCTGCTGATTCGGTGCAGCGCCGGTATAGAAAACATTTTTCGAGGATTCTTCACCCTCGTACTGGACCGGGTAAAACAGCAAGCCGTTGAGTTCTTCGAGAACCGGCAAAACGGATTTGCGCGAAACCGAGGTCCAGCAGCCGAAAATCACATCGACTTTTTCCTTTTCCAGCAGCTCGCGGGTTTTCTCGGCAAACAGTGGCCAGTCCGAAGCGGGGTCGACCACGACGGCTTCAAGCTGCTTTCCCATGACGCCGCCTTTTTTGTTTTGCTCATCAACCATCATCAGCACGGTGTCTTTAAGGGTTGTTTCGCTGATCGCCATGGTGCCTGACAAGGAATGCAATACGCCAACCTTGATGGTGTCGGCAGCGAACAGGGTCGTGGTCGTCGATAGCGTCGCTAAAGCGATCAAGGACACAGAGAAACGTTTTAGTTTTAGACTCATCGTGAATACCTTTGTATGGGGTGGAAGACGTGAAAATTGATCAAATCTGCTTCAATGGGAAATTGGCATTTGCCGACGAAGGAAGGTCTGCGGGTAGCGGTCGTATCGCTTGCCGATAGCTTACGGCTTTGCACAGTCTGCATGATCGAGACATGGAAGTTCCCCAAAGTCAGTTATCCGAATGATTTTCTTCTTGAATCATCGCGGATGCTTCAATTGCTTGTAGCGGATCAGCAACCCTTATGCCATTAATTAAGCTTTTGAAATATAAGGAAAAATACTGATTCTCGCGGAATTTCTTGCACCTTTATGTCGCATGTCACAATTCAATTTGCATGAAAATAGTGCAAACGGGTGCTTGCAGAATGACAGCTTGGGATAGAGCGTTTTGCTTTTGGAAGGGTTTGCGCCGAGAAGGTTTGCCGGACGCTGAAATACCTGACTGGAACCTGCGCGCGACGGCCTGGAACGGGTATCATTCGCGGCGCAGCTGCACGTCAATCGTCATGATAACGACTGACGTGGAATATGCCTGCCGGGCAGTTTGCTACCCAGCAGGCTGGTTATGCAACAGCTTGTTTATAAAGTGCGGACGTCACCGGCTGCCTGTAGGCTTCGCGGGTCGACGTAGCTTCTTTATTCGTCACCGGCGAGCCGGACAGCGGTCTTTCTGCCGGTTTATCCTTACCCTCGTGTTTTGCCGAGGCGTTTTTCTGTTTGAACGTATAGCCGGACTGGCTTGCCGTCAGTGTCAGATCTGTATTTTCTGGAATATCGTCGAAATGATAATAACCGTTTTCATCGCTGATGCAGTGTCCGAAACTGCCGGCGTCAAGACGAATCCCTGGCAAAGGTTGCCCCTTGTAAGTCAACCGTCCGCTGACCCGGGAGAGTTTGGTGGCGCTTAGTCTGATCTCTACCGATTCCGTCAGGACACCGCAGAGTGCGTCTTTGCCGTCGAGCAGGTAGCCGTCATGTTTTACGTCGATCTGAAAATGCGTACCTTCGACGATATTATCAAAGCGAAAGCAGCCCTTCGCGTCACTGACGACCCGTCCGAGTTCTCCGCCATCGAGTTCAATGCCGGCAAGTGGATTTTCGTGATGACAGACACGGCCGCTGATCGAATACAAACGCAGCGCATCGAAATCGAGCTGTTGAATGTCCCTAACGCCAACCTTGCATTCGAACAGGGTTTGCTCGACTTCGGCGATCACACTCTCCATGGCCTTTTCGGGAAATTCCACAACCGGGTTGTTTGGCCCCAGCGGGGCTTCCGCTCTGGTCTGCGGTGCCGGGCTGTCCTTGCCGTTCCGATCTGCTGCCACATCCGTAGGCTGAGTCGGCACTTGTGCTTGTGGCACGGACCAGGGCTTTACCGTCTGGATTTTTGTGGCGGCTGGTAGCTTATCCACCATGGCCGGCTGACTGATTTTTTGCGCGGTCTTGATGGGCGCCGGCGCTTCGAGCGTGTTATCGGCGTTGAACGGCTCGTCCAGAGGCCTGAGCAACGACTCGATCGCACTGTCAAGTGAAAACTCATCAGCCTGTACCGGCTGTGGCTCGTCAGGGGCAGCCGCGGAGATGAGGTATTCACCCATGCGGAAATTGCGTTCATTATCGATCATGGTTTCTTCACCATGCTGAAGCGGGATCTGATTGACGTAAATAGGCGAAGTTGTTGATAGATTCTTCAGCGTCAATAAGACGGGCCCGCTACCCGTGTTCTGCTGTCGGCTGATGCGGGCGCGGCAGGCTTGCAGTTTTCGAGGATCGAGTTTTACCGAATCGCCGAGCTCGCTGCCGATGGTAATAGACGAACTGTCCAGCTCTAGTGTATTGACAGTGCAGTGTTCACCGGCCTGGACAGCGGTGATAAGTAATTTGATTGCCATTTGTCGCTCCCTGAGTTTCTTAAGATGGCCGCGTCGAAGAGAATTTTCGACGTATTGATTCGGTTCCATCCCTGCGAATACATTGTTATGGAAGCGATAGCATAATTGATGCCGGATGCACGAATGAACGTACCGGCAAAAGCGATAAAAGGAAGAGCGAATAGGTTGGTCTTGTGCCGTTCAGAGCGGATATTCGCGGCGAATCAGTTCAGCTTCCAGGTTGCCTCGCAGGCTTTTAAGACAGGCGATCTTCTTCGGGACGGATGAATCCGCGTCCGCAGCTTCGTGCACGAGCAACAGTTCTATTTGCCGCTGTGTTTCCAGTTTTGCCTCATTGAGTTGTTGCAGGGTGAGCCTGCTCATCGGAATCGGAAGCTGTGGCAGTCCTTCATAAGGTGTACAGAAGTTGCTGCGAGCCTGCTCATGAACCTCCAGTAATTGTGTATAAAGGGTGTCCAGAATCAGCGCTTCCCGGTAGATAGCATTGGCCAGTTGCAGCAGCGTCGTGTTATCCAGAGCGTCGGTGAGATTTCGCGATTCGGAATCGC